>CANPXA010000059.1 GCA_947585525.1 uncultured Akkermansia sp.
AGGGTTCCGCGTGATCAGGCAACGAAGATAACAGCACCAACACCTCTCCCTTCTGTTCGTCCAAAACGCCCGTCACCGCGATGCGGATGGTGTCATCTGTCCCCAAGCGGAGAATCCGGGTCACGGCGGCTTCCACCCCTTCGTGGGGCACCATTTCCCCGCCTATTTTGGAGAAACGCGAGAGCCTGCCCCCCAGGGTAATGAAGCCATTGAGATCCATCTGACCTATGTCTCCGCTCTTGAACCAGCCGTCCTTAAAAACGGAGGCATTCAGCTCCGGTTGTTTGACGTACCCTCGGAAGATATTGGGTCCCTTCAGCCAAATCATTCCCCGCTCCGTGATGGGCAGTTGACGCTCGTCGTCCTCCGCATCGGTGATACGGAGGGCTATCCCGGGAAGCAACGTCCCGATGCTTCGGGACAAGGCGCCGGGCATCATGAAGGCCGATCCCGGCACAACCGGCTCATCCGGTAAATTGACAGAACAAACGGGAGCCGCCTCCGTGAGTCTGTACCCCTCCAACAACTGCACCCCGCAGCGCGTGATAAACTCCTTTTCCAGATCGGCCTGCAGACGCTCGGCTCCCACGATAAAGTATCGTACGGAGGCAAAGGTGTACGCCTCAGCACGCCGCAACATGGCTCGCGCGAAGGTGGGAGTGGCGCACAACATCGTCAGCTTGTGCTTTTCGATGAGCTGACAGAGTGTACGCGCATCTGTCGGGTTGGGATAAGTGCAGATGGGACGTCCCTTGAGCAGCGGCAGAATAAGCGCTATGGTGAGCCCAAAGCTGTGGAAAAGCGGGAGGCTGCCCAGGATTTTCTCGCGATCCAACGACAAGCGGCAACAACTCTGCGCCACGTTGGCCAATATCATACGGTGCGTCAACGCCACCCCCTTCGGTTCGCCTGTGGATCCCGCCGTAAAAAGCATCACAGCCTCATCTTCCCCGCTGCGGTCTTCGGTGTGGTGCAGCTTGCAGAGCAAAGAGGCCGGAGCAATCCGCGCCATCAGCACGTTGCTGATCAGCTTCACCTTCGGTATGCTCTTGAGGAAGTCCTCCACG
This sequence comes from uncultured Akkermansia sp., assembly GCA_947585525.1. Taxonomy (GTDB): domain Bacteria; phylum Verrucomicrobiota; class Verrucomicrobiia; order Verrucomicrobiales; family Akkermansiaceae; genus Akkermansia. The sequence continues at coordinate 1,068 of CANPXA010000059.1, forward strand.
AGGATGAGCTGCTCCCGCGGCGGCCACGAGAAGTTCGGCAACTTTTCCATGAACTGACGCGCCGTGATAAAGGTCTTGAGTTCTGCCTGCTCCACCGTGCTTTCAAAGGCTCGTCGCGTTGTGGCGTAATTGATCATCACCGGCGTGATCTTGGCCAACATACACGCCAGGAGCATGATGCTTCCCCCCGGTCCCGGCGGCAAAATAATCCCTATCCGCGCCTCGTTCAATTTCCTCAGCTGAGCAGCCGCGCTCATCGCCACTCCCAGCATCTTGTAGTACGGCAGTTTCTTCCCGGTCATTCCGTCTATCATCTCCACCTGCCCGTGCTTGCTCAGCGCCCTCACCAGATGGTCGGTGAGCGACCCATTCAAATACTCCTGCCGGGAGAATACCTCCATCCCCTTCTCCATCCACGCAGAATAGAGCTTCTCGCCCATGTGCATCCCGACCGGTATCCCGGGCATGACGTGCAACTCCTCCCTGCAACCCGCCTCCGACACGTCCCGGTACAGGTTGTCCTTTGTCGTGCCGTAGTAACCCAAAAAAAGAGGACTCACCGGCAACCTCATCTCCTGGACATACTCCAAAAACAATTTGGGCACATCCGTCAGACAGCCGCGAATCTTGGACAATTTGCCCGGTAAAAAAATGACGCTCTTGCCATCTTGAAGCACACTTCGGATACGCGCCTTTGCCGCTTGAGGCGTTCCGTTGCGGAAGTCGAAGTGTTCAATGTTGATTCCCTTTGAGACAATGTATTGTTCCACATCCGGCTGCGTGGGGAAGAGGGGATCCGTGATGTAGCAAAGCCGCCCCTGAAGCAGATAATGCAGACTCTTGCAGGCTTGAACGCTGAGGCGATTCGGCATATAAAACGCCGGAGCGATGATGTTTTCTTGTCCGTGTATGTTGATGGTTGCCATAAAAAGAAGAACTGCGCTGTGAAAGTTCGTCCGGAACGCGTCCCTCTCAGCTCGTACCCCCATCCTACACTGCAATGAACCGCTCGTAAATAAAAAAATGGGGGCAGGCTCGCTTCTCGCGGACAAGCCTGCCCCCATGGGCGTAGTTTGATAAAGACCGAATCTCGATCAGAAAACGTAGCTGCAGTTCACTCCCGCTACCACCGCAAAGTTGCGGTACGGTACCAAGGTGGGATCCTCCATCCCGAACATCGCCGTAGCTTCGCGCAATGACGACGCTTGAGCCGCCTTCTGGGCTCCGGAACCCAGCCAATTGAAGCTGACGCTCGGAGTCACCACAAAGTGCTTGTTGACGAAATACGGCGTGGACAGCTTGATCCAGAATGCCTGGGCGCCGTTGGCGTTGGCATGGTGCCCCTCGTCAAAGTAATTGGCTGTTGCGCTCATGGCAAAGGTGAGCAGTCCCGCCAACTTGAGATGCTCCGGCGTCCCGATGATGGGCGCCTTGAAGGTGACATACGGCTCAAACCACCAGCCCTGCACGCCCTGGAAGCTCAGACGAAGCGTGTGTCCGATTTCCACCCACTTGGCAGGCTCATACACCGTCTCCAAAAACACCTCGTTCACGCAAGAAGCGCTCTGCTCGCGGAAGTGCTTCGCAAACGCTCCCAACAAACCGCCATGCACAAATTCATGCCCCAGGGAAACGTGTCCGTACTTCCCGCTGTACTTGAGCGCCGTTATCACGGCAAACTCGTTCTCCACGTTACGCGGAGAAGCCACCGGCGGCTTACCATATGCGGCTGCTGCCGCATTCAATTTCGCATACGGAGCCGGTCCATACATGGTATGACCGGAGGAGACCATGCGGTACGCGATGGTGCTGTCCACACTCCATTGCTGCTGCTTGTGACCGACGTCGTAATTCATCTTAAGAGCAACGAGCTCGGAGCTATCGCCTTCTGCCACGGAGTGGGAGATGACCAGACCGCGACCTACGTAATTGCTATCATAGCCGGTCGTCAGAGAACCGGTAAGGCGTTTTGCTGAAAGGGCAGGAAGCTTCGCGAAACTCTCTGCCGAAATAGGCTCTGCCGCCATGACCGGTGCCAGCATGGCCGCAACTGCGAGCATTGTGTATCGAACTTTCATAGATTGTGTTCTTAGGTTTACAGGCGCTCTTCAGCTATCTCTGCTCCCTCGAGAGCAATTGACGTCCCCACAGGGACACAAGATACCCCAGACGCCTTCGGGTTCATTGTAGCGGACTACCTATTAGATGTCAAACAGAAAAATTCGCTACAAATTGTGTCGTTACATCCGTCCCAAGAGAAACGCGATTCCAACAGGAGGTCATCAGTGAGTGATGTAACACAACTCATTGGTTATGTACGATGACGATGTGGGAAGTTCGCGCGCCGTTGGCGCGGGATATGCGATGCGTAGGCATCGGTGGTGGGTAAAATCACACGCCGTTGCTACGAGGAAAGCTCACAGAACTACGCCATGCTGTCTTTCTTGCTTTGCTTAAATAAATCGTAATTCGTAAATCGTAAATAGGTGCCGTCAGGCACCCAGCGCCGCCTCCTGCCCCTTTCCTGCCAACAAGCAGCATTGTTTTCAAAATTTCGCTACGCATTCGCTCCGCTAAATTGCGCCGGACGGCGCACGAATTTTCCACATCGTAAATCGTAAATCGTACCTCGTACATAGGCTACAGAATCAGCTTCCTCAGAAGCTGATTCTGTAGCCCAGCGTTGCGTCAAAGCTGGTCCATCCCTGGCGGAACTCGAGGCTGCCGTCGAGGAAGAAGGAGCCGCTGTACGGAGTGGACCCGACCGGCACCGTGATGCCCGCGCCCAGCTCCACACCCAAGGCGCCGACCTCCGCGCCGACCATATTGGTGGCGTAGGAGCCGTTGATGAAGCGCGTAGCCGCCTCGCCGCGTCGGTCACCCGCATCCGCCTTCACGAGGAAGCGAGCCTCGAAGAGAGCGCTGCGGTTGTACACCTTCCCGCCGAAGAGCGACTGCAGGCGCGCGCCCAAGCCGAAGGTCACCGTCATGCTGTCCATGTCATCCACGACGAGCCCGGCATCGCTGCCGCTCTCCGTGAAGCCGTCGATGCTGTTGTGGCGGGCCTCCACGTTGAAGACGTACTGCATCACGCGGCGGGAATCCTTGCTCAGCACGGTGGTGTAGCCGATCTCGTAGAGGGCGCCCAGAGAGTAGCCGCTCGTATCAGCGTCCGCCGTGTAGTTGCCGCTGCCGGACATCACCGTACGGTGCGTCTTGAAGTCCGCCGTGCCGCCGCTGAGGACGATGGTGTGCATCCAGCGACCCCTCATGTGGCGCAGGAAAGCCGTGGCGTACATGGTGTCCATATCGCCGCTGATGGAATCCGCCCCGGTGCACTTGAGGTCGTTGTACATCGCCGTGAGGGCGAGACCGAGCGTCGTGTTGCGCGAGATATCGGCATCCACGCCGAAGGTGCCGCCCCAGCCGTTGACGCGGTAGCCCGGCGCGAGATCATCGGCATCCAACTCGCGGTAGGAGCTCTCAGCGTTGAGCCAGGCATGCCAGTAGGGCATATCCTCATCCCGGGCAGCCGCAGCCTCATCGCCCATGGACGTCGTCCGGTTGCGGATGGCGGTGAGCTGGCGGTGCATATCCTCGCCGAGAGCCGCGCTGTAGCCGGTGTAGCCGGCGCCCGCCGCCGCCGCCAGCAGTTTGGCAAGCTCGGCTTTGTTGCCGTTGCTCATCAGCCGCTGCGCCTCTGCGCTCAGCTTACTGGTGTCGGAATTCGTGTCGTTGAGAGCCTCATTCGCCTTCGGATTGTTGACAGTGTCGGTGAGCTGCCAGACGGCGTTGGCTCCCTCCGTGGCGTTCTGGTGAATGCCCTGCACCGCCTCCGCCAGCGAGTTCTCCAGCGCCATCTTCATCTCCAGCACGATCTGGTCATTCTTATGCACAATCTTGGCGCTTTCCACGTGCAGCCAGGCGCCGCCCACGAGTTGATTGCGCTTCAGCTCCAGCTCCTCATTGTCATTGGACTCCACCTCGTTGGCCATCGCCGCCTCCTCGCTGACATCCCAGTGCAGTTTCACCTCTCCACCCTCGATCATCTGTCCCAGCACAAACTCCGTATTCGTTGGCATCGCGCTGCCATACGCCTGCAGAGTGAGACCCGCGTCTTTCGCCAAACGGAAGCTGCTGAAGCTCATCCCCGTCGCCGGGGCAGACTGCAACCCGCCGGAGGAGAAGGTGAACCCGAGTGTGGTCTGAGAGCCCGCACCAAGTGTGACATTCCCCATCTCCCAACCGGCGTTCCTGCCCTTGCTGTTGAGCACATCGAGCGTCACAAATGCCAGGCAGGTGACCTCCATATCCCAGCCACTGCTGCCGTCCGTCACCTGGGTGAAGTACTGCTGCCGACCGAGGCTGCAATTGAAGGTCATCTTGCCTACGTACCCTTCCATACTGCCGGTGAAGACGTGATCCCAGCCTTGCACGGTGATGTTCATGTCCTCCGTGCCGGTGAGATGTCCTCCGTTGGACTGGATGCCGTAGATGCTAAACTCCTCGGCATCAGCATTGCTTTCCGGTGTCCCGGGAGCTCCCTCCGGTCCGTTGGAGGCGGCGAGAGCATAAGCTGCCGTTTTCGGTCCGGCGCCCACTGTCAGCACGGTGTCCTCGTTCTCAAGGATGAGGTGCAGCCCGCTGATTCTGCTCCCCTTCACCATGTTGACTTTCCCCTTCATTCCCACGGCGCTGCCGCTGGCATCGTTCCCTCCGATGAACACACCCGCGCCCACCGTGGTCGGGTCCTCCTTCCCGGTGCCGCCCACGAGTTCCAGCGTGCCTCCGTTTTCAAGGTGCACGTGGTTGCGATCCGTCTCGTACACGGCTTCCCCAGCATCCAGGAGGATGTCACCGGACACCGTCGCGGACCCTCCGTCCACCACGAGCTGACCGTCGCGACCGTTGGTGAACTTCACGTCGGTGAGCTGGTTCGCTTCATTCTGAAGCTTGAGCACGCCTCGATCCATGTAGAGCCCCTGTCCCTGGCTGAGGTTGAGTTCTCCTCCCATCACCGTTCCCCATTCGGCGCCATGGTGCGTACTTTCCGGATTGGTATCCTCGTGGTTGATGTGCAACGCCGCATCCTTCACGGTGATGCCGCCGGAGTACGTCAGCTCATCGCCGGGTGTGACTCCCCCCGTTTCTTTGCTGCTGTAGCTGTTCTTGAGCGTCACCTTACCGTTATCATTGCCGTTGCCGGTGATGGTCAGTTTGGCGTTCGAGTTCGTGCCGTTCAGGTTGTGCACCGTCAAGCCGTCCACCTCCCACTGCTCCTTACCCTTCGAATCTTCCACATTTTCTTGAGAGAAGTCGATGTCCGTATCGCTGTCCACAATGACCTGTCCGTAGTCGCCCACGCTGTCGTAGATGTTGTCACCGGGGCTCACATTCCACTCGGTCTTCGTACCGTCCTCCGCCGTCTCATTGTCCGTCGAACTCTCGTAGTAAGGCTTACCCTTCGTGGTCCACGTCAGAGTGCCGTCATCGCCGATGTGCAGGTCGCTGTAGCACCCATCGCGGAATTCTTCCGGTGTTCTGCCATTGATGGTGAGCTCGAGTTTGTCTCCCCAGCTCTTATCCCAATTCTCAAAGAGTTTTACCGAATTCTCGTCAGCCCCCAGCCGATCCAGGAATTGGCTGCTGAGGTCGAGGGTGAGATTGCCATCGCTGCCCATTGCGCCGAAGTCCAGCGTGCCGGTGAACCCGCTCCCGAGACCCAGCGTGCTGCCGCTGCCCCAGGTGAAAGAGTCCGCCGCCAAGCCATTCCCGTTCACGGTCAAGTTGCCACCGTCCGCGATCTCGAGTCCGGTCAGCGTCCCGTTCACCGATCCCAGCGTGCTCTTTCGCTTGCTCTTTCCTTCCACCGTCAGCTTCCCGCCTTCCACACTCAGCTCGCCGTTCACGGTCGAGCCGTCCATCGTCACGCTGCTGCCGTTGCCCATCTTCACACCGCCTGTCACCGTGGTGTCTTTCATGGTCAGACGGCCTCCGGGAGCGACCTGTGCGCTGCCCCATGTGCCGCCGCCGGTCGCCGTCAGCGTACCGCTGCCCACGTTCACATCCCCCGTCACATCCAACGTGCTGTTCGCCTCCACGTTGCTGCCGCTTCCCAAGGTCAGTCCGCCTGCCACACTCGTGTCACCCGCGGTCGTCAGCTTGCCGCTCTCGCCCGTGGTCAGGTCACCACCCACATTCAGCATGCCTTCCACAGACGCCTCGCTGTTCTTACCGACCGAGAAGTCGCCCTGCACGGCCGCGGAGCCTTCTGCCGTGAGCGTGCTGCCCTCGCCCGTGGCCAGGTTGCCGAAGACATCCAGCACGCCGCCCACAGTCGCCTCGCCTTTCTTCCCGACCGAGAAGTCACCCTGCACGATCGCGTCGCCCGTGGTCGTGAGCGTACCGCCCTCGCCCGTGGTCAGCTTGCCGCCCACGTCCAGCGCACCGCCCACAGTCGCCTCGCCATCCTTCCCGACGGAAAGATCGCCCTGCACGGTAGCATCTCCCGTCGTTGCCAACGAGCTGTCGTCGCCTGTGCTCAGATTGCCGCCCACGTCCAGCTGCTTGTTGCCGAAGTCAACGGTCGTCTTCTTGTCCGTCCCCACGGTGAGATCGCCCTCGGTTGTGAGCTTGCCTTCCCCTTCCGCGAAGGTGTAATCGCCTCCGTTGAACTCCACATCCTTCGCCGTCACATCTCCCGACATCTCCACCGCATAATCCGCCTCTTCCTCACCGGCTATGTGGACGCTCGTCCCGGCGGTCGCACCTTCCTCGCTCGGCCAGGTCGCGTTCGGTGTTCCATCTTCCGATGTACTCCATTCCTTGTCCTCTCCCTCCCAGGTCAACGTGCCGTCGGCGTCCTTCGACGCATCCCAGTACAGGTCGGAGAGCAACGGCTCAGACCACGTGAGCCTGCCGTTTTCATCCAGCCCGAATCCGCCGTACCGCCCCGCATCCACTTCTTGCCCGTCGATGGTAAACTTGAAGTACTGCTCCCAATCCGCGCCGCTCCAGCCGTCGAAGAGCTGCCAGTTGCCGCTGCCGAGGCTGTCCAGCACGTCCGAGGAGAGGTCGATCGTGAGCTGACCTCCCTCACCGGGCTGCGCGAGCGCCCCCTCCGCGAGGGCAATCGTGAGCTGCGAATCGAGATCCAGCTTGGCTCCCTTACCCCAGGTGAGTCCGCCGACCGTCAGAGTCTGCGCCCCTTCGCCACCGACGTGTACCGTCGAACCGGCTCCCAACGTGAGCTTCGTGAGAGATCCCGTCACGGAGCCTACCTCCACGGTGCCGCCGACTTCCAGCGCACCGCCCGTGCCATTCAGGCTCGAAACCGTCCCGCCCGCAGCGAGCTTCAATGTGCCGCCATTGAGAGCAACATCCGAGAGTGTCGCGTTCTGGCTGAAGCTCTGCGTGCCGCTCTTGACGGTGAGCCCCAGCGGCTCGTTGACCGTTCCGGCAAACGTGCCGCCCTTGCCATCCACCGTGACAGTTCCGCCCAGCGTACCGCTGCCGGTCAGTCCGCCCACGGTGAGGTTGTCGCCCGTGAGGGTTCCGCCCACTTCCACCACGCCCGTGGTGACGCCGGAGAGGGTTTGGTTGCCCGTTCCGAGGGTCAGTTTCGCATCAGCGTTCTGCCCGTCGAGTTCAGCCGTGATGGAGCCGTTGATGGTGCCGCCGCCCGCGCCGAGCGTGAGTTTCCCGCCCAACGTGTTGCTTTCGCCCCCGAGGGTCAACGTGCCATTGTCCAGCGTGATGCCGCCGGTGAAGCCGCTCGTCTCATCAGTCGTGAGGGTGTCCTGAATCGTCAGGCTGCCGCCGTCCGAGAGAGTAACGCTCCCGCTGCCGCTGAGGGTCTTCGCGCTCGTCGCGTTCTTAAATGTAGCCGTGCCATCCACCTCCAGCGACTCATCGACGACGAGTTCATCTCCGGTGAAGGTCCATGTCCCGTCCTCCACGGTCACGGAAGCCGCCTTCAGCTTGCCCGCCTCCGTCGCTCCGGTTGCATCCAGCGTCACCGTGTTCGCGCTCTCTCCGCTGTCGGTGAAGAGCACCTTATCTCCGTTCATGAAGTCCGT
>CANPXA010000060.1 GCA_947585525.1 uncultured Akkermansia sp.
ACCTTCTTTATAGGTGTCATCGCATCCAAAGAAATCCTCAAATACACCAAGCACGACCCCTCGCTCATCATCATCGACGAAGTCGTGGGACAGTTGGTCACCCTCGCCTTTGTCGGCCCCTGCCTGGTTGAAAACCTGTATGCCTGGTGGGCGTACATCGCCGGGTTCTTCCTGTTCCGGCTCTTCGACATCGTTAAACCCCAACCCGCCAAGTGGGCTGATCAAAAGCTGCTCAACGCATGGGGAGTGATGCTCGATGACGTTTTTGCCGGGATCTACGCCGGTCTCTGCCTCCTCATCACCAACTTCTATCTCGTCTCATGAAAGCTTGGCTGAAACTCATTCGCATCAAGCAGTGGGTCAAGAACGCCTTTGTCCTTGCTCCTCTGCTCTTCTCCTTTCAATTTACGGACATCCCCTCCGTTCTGTCGGCTCTTTACGCCTTCCTCGCATTCAGCCTTGTTGCTAGCGCGCACTACATCGTTAACGATATTCAGGATCGCGAAAAGGATGCCCTGCATCCTCAAAAGAAATATCGCCCGATAGCCAGCGGAGTCATCTCGGTGAAAAAAGGTCTTGTGGCAGCCCTCTTTCTTTTGTACGGGGGGGGGGTATTCATCTGGCTGTTGGGGGATATCAAGGTAGCGGGAGTCATCGGGCTTTATCTGCTCATCAACGTCCTCTATTCCGGGAAGCTGAAGAATATCGTCCTGTTGGATGTTTTCGTTATCGCCATAGGATTTGTGCTGCGGGTGTATGCCGGCGCCTATGCCATTCATGAACCGGTATCGAGCTTTATCTTCATGACGACGCTGTTTTTATCACTCTTCTTAGGATTTGCGAAGCGCAAGGGGGAACTGCTGCGGCATGGGACGGCATCGCGTACCGTGCTCAAAAAGTACGGGAAAGAAATGCTCAATGCCTATCTGGCAGTCACGATGGCTCTCACCATCATGTCCTACGCCCTCTGGACCATGGAGACCAATACGAAGGCTAATTTGGGCACGCACCGCATGATCTACAGCATCGTGTTTGTGGTGTTTGGGATGTTTTGGTACGTGTATATTCTGGACAAGTATAACGGTTCGGAGGACCCGACCGAAAACTTGTACAAGGATAAGGCTCTGTTGTTGGTATGCTGCGCCTTTGTCGGCTATATGCTTTTCTTGTTCTTCAACATTGCATAAACAAAATCCATGAAAAACATCCTACTCATTTTATCCAGTGTGGCATTGAATGCCCTGGCTCAACTGTTCATTCGGCAGGGGATGCTTAAAATCGGCTCCGTTTCCCTGAAGATCGAACAGCTTTGGAATATGTGCATCAGCTTCTTCTCCAACCTCTACCTCTGGGGCGGAATGCTGTGCTATGCCGTATCCCTTGTATTGTGGATGGTGGTTCTTTCCAAGGTCAACGTATCGCTGGCTTATCCCTTTTCCTGCGTCGGGTTCATCATCACCGCTGTTCTGGCCTATTTTTTCCTCAACGAGCCATTGACTCTTCAGAAATGCATCGGGATAGCGATCATTTGCATAGGAGTTGTCATTCTAACCTACAGTAAAGATTTTATATCATGAAAGAAACAGATACTACAATCACCGAGGGAGAATCAAATCATGCAATCGCATCCGTAGGGAGAGAGCGTGCGCACTACATCGATCTGGTACGAGGCATCTGTGCCTTGAGCATCGTGTTTATTCACACATGTTTTCATTCGGGTGGGTCGTACGTTCCTATGCCGATGCGATCTATTTCACTGCTGTTGGATGTGCCTGCATTTTTCTTCATCGCAGGCATGACCAGGGCGTACATTCAGAAAGACACCATTTTGAGCCAACTCTTCAAGCTTTCAATGATATTTGTACTATTGGGGCTCCTGTGCAACCTCATTGATGGGGAAGTTACGTGGGCATCGATTTTCCGACCGATGTTTCTCATGGGCATCAACGTTTCCCCCCTGTTTAAGAGCGTGTCGGGCTCCTACTGGTTCGTACCGGTCTATGCCTGCACCATCATCCTAGGCGGGATAATCATCAAATATACGGGGGGGGGGTATATTGCGGCGATTGTTTCCCTTATTATCTTTGCCTACGTGCTCGCTTTTGGAGGATTATTGGACTTTGCAGGGCTCAACTTCCTTGGTTGCAGTTTGCAGAAATTGCTCTTTCCTGTGGCGAGTTACCTGTTTGGCTATTGGTGCCAGCAGTACATCATCCCGGCGGATATTCACAAACGCAGAGAATTTGCTTTTCTTCTGGCATTCGTTGCTTTCATTGTTTTTCGCCTCTGTTATCTGTTTGAGGGTAGTAGTGTCTATAACCTGCAAATTAATAAATTCCCCGTCAAACTTCCGTACATAGCCGCCTCCTGCCTTTCCATGTCTGCCATTATTTTCTTCGACAATAACTCTTTGCGCAACCGATTCTTTGAACACATCGGTCGTAACGCTATTTTCTACTACGCCGGGCAGGGAGTTTCTTCTTCCTGTATCTTTTTCATCTCCCCATATATCCACCTGGAGTGGGGAATCAAACTGCCCATCATGTTCGCTATCAACCTGGCGCTTGCCATCATCTTCTCGGAAGCCCTGCGGCTGCTGGACACGGTAATCATCGCCGTTATCCGAGCGGATAAAAAGGCGCTGTTCCACCGGCTGCTGCTCCGCTGTCGACTTTTAAAAGCTGAAGAACAAGATGGGAAAAAGCTGATGACATCCTCGAACTCTCAACATTCTCCGATGAACTGAAAAATTTAACCCTATAGTAGGACAGAGCCATGAGAACTAAGCAAAATCTTTCAGACAATTCCATGATTGACTTGTACAAGTTACTCCGTCCCCATCACGTTTCTTTCTCTCTCTTTGTCATCCTTGATTACATCGAGAAGAACCGCGGATGTACCATCTCCGACATAGCCGATGCCATGGACATATCCCGCACGCCGATCCATAACCACCTCACCACTCTACGGCGTCTCTCTCTTATCGAGACGTACACAGCGGAAGATTTAACCGATTTTCGGCGCGTCCGCGTCTTTCCTACATTGAAAGGTTTTTTGCTTGTCCAGAATGCTCATAAAATTCTTGAAAAAATTAACACCGTGGTAGGCTAGACTTTCAATCGATCTATAAAACACTTTCCCTATCCCTCAATATGAAAAAAATTCCAATAACAATGGTAGGAGGCCTCGTCATAAGCATGATGCTGTGCGTCCTGTTTCCAAGCGCCTTTTTGAAAGACGATGCCCTGTGGACGTTTCAAGGTAATGTTGGTCGAGTGGACGTTGCCTTTGCGGGGGATATCCAAAACGGGTGTTTGGAAGTTCGTGGTGATAACGTCCGAGCGGATGAGCCCAAATGGTTGTTGGATAACCGCCACAACCAGGGAGCCATGGTTTCGTTTCCTATTTCCTACCTGAAAAAGACATACAAAATAACACTGAAGCCCCTAGGGAATGCCAAGGATATTTCACTGGAAATGAATTTTCGCGGGCCTGATTTACGGATTCGTAACCAGAGGAAGCCTGCCTACGTTTGTTTCGAGAATATACAAGTTAATGGGAAAACTGTTGCTGAGGAGCAAACGGTCTGGCATGACAAACCGTTCAGGTATCACGCAAAGAACATGCTTGCCAATTCAACACTTGCATTGAGCTTCGAAATCCGAAAGCCTCTCTCTTTTGTGGACATCAGGTGGGACAGGGTCATAGGATTATTTATGATTTGTTCACTGCTTGTCCTTTATTTTGGTCTCTTTAGAAAGGTTGTCGATAGAGTTAACACGAAGGCTCGTAATGTCTCAAAAGAAAGAATTGCTCTGCTGTCAGGACTCATAACAATAGTGTTAATGTATCTCTGTGTAGTTTTTTACTATAAGGTGTACATTGAAGTTACATTCACGTCCGAGTCGGATAAGGAAATTGAATATCAAGTATATTATACGACAGAGCCCGGACAACGGTTCAGCGAGTTACAATCTGTAAAGAGGAGATCATCAAGAGGGAAACATTTAGAACGTATCACTTTGCCGATTGATAAAATCGCACGATTCCGATTTGATTTTGGAGTTCGCCCAGGTCTAGCTAGTGTGTCGAATATGGCGTTAGGAGGGGAAAATGTTCAATCCTTAAATTTTGATGATTTCAGTTTTCATAACATTGATTCGAAAAGGCTCGAAAAGAATAAATTAACAATTGTTTCTAAGCAAAACGACCCACTGATTATATATCAAAAACCACTTGAGATAGTTCCGAAACAATCGGTGGATTGGTGGATGTTTTTTCTGTTATTGTGTGCTTTCGGAGGAAGTTCATATCTAATCCTCTCTTATTTGAGAAATTTGAAAAATTCTGGAGCTTCCGGTCATCGTTCATGGTTTGATGTTGTGTTCGTGTGCCTTCTGGGAGTTCTTTTATGTGTGCCGATGATGCATTTGTCGGAAGCAGTGAAATCCTCATGGGAAAACCGAAGATTAGCGGTCAAACCTCATTTGTTTATACGGGGGGGGGGTATTGATAATGATTACGGGAAGAAATTCGATGCGTGGTTTAACGACCGTTTCTTTGGTCGAGATGCTATGTTATCTTTCTATAGCTGGCTGACGCTTCGAATAGCACCTGGAAGGGGAAATAAAGACGTTTTGGTCGGGAAGGAAGGTTGGCTTTTTCTTAATAGGAAGATAGGTCCCTTAGGTTATGCAAATGCGGTTACATATTCTGATTCAGAATTAAAACATGGTTTCGATTATATAGAAAAATTCTACCGCTGGTGCCAAAAGAACAATAAAAAATTTTATTACGTAATAGTGCCTGATAAAAACAAAATATATGGCGAATATTATCGGACTATTAACAAAATTAACGATGATTCGAAAGGATACGCTGGACAATTTATTTCGTATATTAAACAGCGCTCAGATGCGCCTGTCTTTTATTTGCGAGATTGTCTGCTCAGAGAAAAATCACAAGGTCTATTGTATTATAAACGCGATACACATTGGAGTAAATTGGGTGCCTATTTTGGGTATTTATTTTTGGCAGAGCAGTTTAAAAAAGATATGGATATTGACTTTTTAACGATCTCAAATTGGAAAAGAGTAAAAGAAGTTCCAGCCGATTTATCGGATTTATATCATCAGGCTCACGTTAATGATGCTTGGTACTTGGCTCCTGTGATACCCAAGGCTTACAAATCCGTCATTTTGCCCAAATATGGGATTGGAAACGGATACGTCCGATGTGAAAATAAGAATGGGAAATATCGGGTTTTCGTCTTAAGAGATTCAATGTTTAATAACTTCCTGCCTTATTTTGCACCGAATTTTGCGGTGGTTGAATGCCACTGGAAGCAGGAGGTTACATCTGATGATTTAAATCATATAAGGAAAGATTTCGACATCGTCTTGATAGAAAACGGAGAAAGACTGACTCCTGATGTTATGAGCCGTTGCTTCCCAAGTAATGAGAATTTGGAAGAAAAGTAAAAAAATTATTACTGCAAAAGAATCTTTAGAAAGGAATAAAAATGTTATTCTCATCAACAACATTCCTGTTTTTGTTCCTGCCAATCGTGTGCGCCTTGTACCTTTTGGTAAGGAAGGAGCTGAAGGATTATGTCCTGTTGCTGGCGAGCATCTTCTTCTACGCCTGGGGCGAACCTCGGTATGTGGCGGTGATGCTGCTCACCATCATCATTAACTATGTTGGGGCTCTCTGGGTGGCGAATCTCAATCACAAGAAAAAGGTTTGGGGCTTCACCTTGCTCCTGGGCGAGCACACAAAGTTGAACTGCTCGTGTTCGGCTGCCAAATTGGCTCTTCTGCTCACCATCTTGGGTGATTTGAGCTTCCTGTTCTACTTCAAGTACTTCAACTTCTTTGTCGAAAACATCAACGCGCTTTTCGACGGGCATATCGACTTCATCAAGGTCATCATGCCCATCGGCATCTCCTTTTATACCTTCCAGGCCATTAGCTACGTCGTGGACGTCTATCGCGAGGAAGTCGAACCGCAGAAAAACATTTACAAGCTCGCGCTCTACATCACCCTCTTCCCGCAGTTGGTGGCAGGACCTATCGTCAAGTACCACGACGTAGCCGACCAAATCGAGAATCGTACCGTGGACTTCGAGAAGGTCGTCTACGGAGTGAAACGTTTCATTGTGGGACTCGCCAAGAAAGTCCTCATCGCCAACACGTTGGGAGCTGTGGCTGACAAAGTATTCACCCAACCGATCGACCAACTGGACTGCATGACCACCTGGCTGGGAGCAATCTGCTACACCTTCCAGATATACTACGACTTCAGTGGCTACTCCGACATGGCCATCGGTCTCGGCTCCATCTTCGGATTCAAATTCCTGGAAAACTTTAATTACCCCTACATCTCGCGCAGTATCACCGAATACTGGAGACGTTGGCATATATCGCTAGGGAGCTGGTTCCGCGACTATATGTTCATGCCGATCATGTTCCTGCCGCTTGCTCGCAATACGGCTATTTCGCGAAGCTATCGTTGGGTGATGAAAAAGGTAGGAAGTAAAGTAGCTAACGCCATCATGACCTTCATTGCGCTCCTCATTGTCTGGTTCTCGACCGGATTCTGGCACGGAGCTGGGTGGACCTTCATCGTGTGGGGGCTTTATAACGGCTTCTTCATCTTCATCGAGACCCTGACCGGATGGAACCGCGATCGGAAGAGCATCGGAGGCAAAGCGCTGCAGCATTTTTATGCCATGCTCGTGATCATGCTGGGACTCGTCATCTTCCGGTCGGACACCATGAATTACGCCTGGCATTACCTTTTGACCATGTTCGGCGTGGAGAGAGGAGAAACCATGTACCACCTCATCTACTACGTGGACCGTATCGAAATCATCGCCCTCACCGTAGGCATCGTTTGTTCGGCACCGCTGTGCCGCAAGATGCTGGAGGTAGAGGGGAGGAGCCAACTGCGGATAGCGGCGGTGAACCTCTGGCTGCTGGCTCTCTTCATCTTGTCGGCGGCCTCCATCGCAGCATCCACCTACAATCCCTTCATCTACTTCAGATTCTGATAGTACGTATGAATAACCGGGGGCAACCCCAACCATTATTATTAACCAAATCAACTACAAAAAAATATGAAGACGGCTCAAATTAAAAAGGGAAAAGATTCCAAAACTTCTCCTAGAAATACGAAGAATCAAAAACTGATTTTTCTCAGTTGGAGCAAAGGCGATAAGGCATTAGCTGAGAAAATCAAAGACTTCTTGGAGGATACGCTTAAGGTTGGATGTTTCATGTCGGATTTAGATATCATTCGTCAGGGGACTGAATGGGAAAGAACAATAAGGAATAATCTCAAGAAAGCCAATTATGGTATTATTTTGCTGTCTAGTAACGCGACAAAATCCCCATGGGTATTGTATGAAGCAGGTGCACTGGATGCTAAGACAAATTTTAAAGGATTAACCGTGCTGTCAAACGGTGTGAGACCTACGCAAGTCCCCAAACCGCTGAAAAGCAAACAGATGGCAAAATTAAACAAAATGGATGATTTGCTCGGACTCACAACAAATATACTCAGAGTATTAAAAATCAACAGGCAAAAATCGAGAATAGAAACAAAAGTGAAAGAATTTGTCAAATCGCTGAAGAAAAAACCGATGAAACGTAAGTCAGGATGCACTAAAACCAAAAAAGCAAACTGAAAAACACGAGGAGCCATTTTCGCTTACGCTTTCCACTTACAACCCCTTCATCTACTTCAGATTCTGACAGTACGTATGAAGCAACCGGGGAGTCATCCCCAATCACTTACCAAATCCAATCAAACCATAACGACACCATTATGAACAAAGAAAAGATACAGCAAATCATCATGGACATCCTTCGGGATTACTGTGAGCAGAACGGAATTACCGTCCCGGAACTGACGCCCAACACGCCGCTGCTGGGCAGCAAGAGTGTCTTGGATTCCCTCGGGCTGGTTAGTGTCATCATCGACATCGAAAGCGCGTTCACCGATGAAGGAGCGGAAGTCTCTCTTGCATCGGAGAGCGCCATGTCGGCGCGCATCAGCCCCTTCCGCTCCATAGGCTCCCTGAGCAACTACATAGCCGAGCAATTAGGCATCACCGACTGAGATATGGAACGCGTCATCATCATCACCGGAACGCGTAAGGGGATAGGGAATTACCTGGCGCAATGCTATCTCGAAGAGGGAGATATCGTGTATGGGTGCAGCAGGCGAGCCTGCGACATTTCCCACCCCAACTACCACCACACCTGCCTCAATGTGGCGGATGAGGAAGCCGTCGTCGCATGGGTGCGCCAGGTCCACAAGGAACAAAAGCGCATCGATGTGCTCATCAACAACGCCGGGATCGCCTCCATGAATCATGTGCTCCTCACCCCCGGCTCCACGGCGCAGAAGGTGATGGGGACCAATTTCCTCGGGACCTTCCTCATGAGCCGCGAGGTGGCGAAGTACATGATGCGCCGCAAGCAGGGACGTATCGTCAACTACTCCACCGTGGCCGTGCCGCTCAACCTGCAGGGCGAGCTCGTGTATTCGGCTTCCAAGGCAGCTATCGAGCAGCTCACCCGCGTGCTGGCAGGAGAGATCGGGCAGTCGGGAGTGACCGTCAATGCCGTTGGACCCACCCCCATCGACACGGACCTCATCAAACGCTTCGGGAAGTACGAGGATGTGAAGAACGTCATCGATTTCTACCTGCGCCCGGAGAGCGATTTCATCACGGGGCAAATCATCTACCTGGGAGGAATCAACTGATATGGAAAACGCATCCTTAATCTTTCCCAGCGGGGAATATAGTTACGAACGTCTCCATGAGCAGACTGGCATGTACAGGGAGCGACTGAAGGAGCAGGTCGTACCCGGAACCGTGGTGGCACTGGTATCGGATTACACCTTTGAAGCCATTTCCCTGTTCTTTGCGCTCCACGAACTTAAGGCGATCGTCGTGCCCATCACCA
>CANPXA010000061.1 GCA_947585525.1 uncultured Akkermansia sp.
CGACGGGAATTGTTGTCCCGATCACGACGTGGACGAGGCGCGCGGGAGCCGGAGCGACCTCCGGCAGCCGTCGTACCAAGGTCTGCTCTCTTGTTGATCCAGCACTTTACTCCGATAAGCCCGTAGAGCGTACGTGCCTCGGCAAACCCGTAATCAATGGGGGCACGCAATGTCTGCAGAGGCACCTTACCCTCGCGGTACTGTTCTGCCCGAGCTATATCTGCTCCGCCCAGACGACCGGCGCAACGGACACGAATGCCATCCGCTCCGAAATCCATGGCCACTTGGACAGCGCGCTTCATGGCACGGCGGAACGAAACACGGCGCTCCAGCTGGGTTGCGATGTTCTCCGCCACCAGTTGGGCGTCCAGTTCAGGCTGACGGATTTCCATGATATCCAGTTTCACCTGGGCGCCTCCACAGAGCTTGGTGAGCTCGGCAGTCATCTCCTCAATGTACTTGCCTTTGGGTCCGATAACGAGACCGGGGCGGGCGGTGAATATGGTAACACGGACGCTGTTCCAAGCGCGCTCAATGACGATGCGCGAGATGGCGGGGGAGCTACCCTTGAGGTCGCTGTTCAGCTTGACCGTGTAATCTTTGATAAACTTGCGGATCTTGAGGTCCTCGTGAAGTTTGGCTGCGTAGTCTTTTCCGGTGGCGTACCACTTGGAGCGCCAGTCTTTTGTCACGGCGAGACGGAACCCGATCGGATTTACTTTTTGTCCCATTATTCTGTTGTGGTTAAGGTTACCTTATGCCTCTTCGTCGGCTACGACGACGGTTATGTGCGCCGTTCTCTTGCGAATCACGTTAGCAGACCCGCGGGCACGCGGCATCGTGCGCCGGAAGGTCATACCTTCATCCACCCGCACACTTTTGAGCACAAGCTCATCGGCGGCAAGTCCGTTGTTATTTTCCGCGTTCGCTACGGCAGACTTGATCGTTTTGTTGATCAGGTAGGCTCCTTTCTTCGGAGAGTAGCTCAGCACGTCAATCGCTTGAGCAACCGGCATCCCCTGCACAGCTGCTGCTATGTCCCGCATCTTCTTGGCTGAGATGCGCGCATTTTTGCATATTGCTTTGACTTCCATTGTTGTCGTTTAATTATTGGTTGTGACAGACACACGATCCCCCACATTGACGGAGAGTGAGCGGTTGAGGTGCTGTTGTACCAGCATTCCCGAGATTTTCTTGCGCACATCTGTGACGATCGCCCGCGCGATGACCTGGTCTCCGCGGGTGATCTCCATAGGCATGCCGACGCGCACTCGAGCCTCCCTGCCAGCATTGATGACAATGAGACCCGACTCTGAGTCGATACTCAGGACCTGCGCTTCTTCCGGGGTGCCGGCTAAAGCATCCTGCGGCGCCATACGCATTCCGAGGGCAACCTCCTGCTCACGCAGGGCTGCCTCCAGTGCTTGACGAGCCGCGGCATCTTCCACCAGAGCGCCGTTCATGTAGGCGCTGATAGCGGCAGACAGCTTGACAGCCGCTTGACGCAGCATATCGAGCTCCTCTCGAGTGGCCTCGAGCTGAGCTGCCGTGTCAATGATGCGCTCCTCACTCTCCCCGAGAGCAGCGCCCCCCAGCGCCTCAAGGCGACTGCGTATATCGCGCAGCTGCTTGCGAGCTTGGTCGGCATCCGTCCTGGCCAGGGCGTAGCTTTCGCGCAGGGTTGCCACTTGCTTCTCAAGTTGTGAGATCTTGTGTTGTGTTCCACGATCGGCCTCCGCAGCGCACACCAAGGCGGATGCTCCTCCTAACAGGAACACCACTCGACGTGCGATTTGGGGGATAGTGACCATGGGAAAATTATCTGTTGTTTCGTGAATGTGCCGATCAGCTCATTACTTCTTGCCGATGCCTCCGTGCGCCTTGAAGATACGCGTCGGAGCAAACTCACCGAGCTTGTGACCCACCATATTCTCCGTCACGTACACCGTGGCGAAGTTCTTCCCGGAGTGCACGAGGAAAGTGAGCCCCACAAAATCAGGAACCACCATTGATGCGCGACTCCATGTTTTGATCGGCTTACGGTCACCGCTCTGCAGCTGCTTGTCGACTTTGTCCAGCAATGATTGGCTGACAAACGGACCTTTTTTGAGGGAACGTCCCATTGTTGATATTCTAAGTTAAAGGTTACATTTACTTGGTCTTGCGTCTCTGAACGATGAACGTATCGCTCGGCTTACGGATGCGGCGAGTCTTTTGACCCTTCACGTGTCCCCACGGGGACTTGAGGTGCTGGCGTCCACCGCCGGACTTCGACTTACCTTCACCACCGCCGTTCGGATGATCCACCGGGTTCATGCACATACCGCGCACGGTCGGACGAACACCCATCCAACGGGTACGTCCCGCCTTACCGGAGGATTCGTTCATGTGTTGGGTGTTGCCCACCTGACCGATGGTGCAGTAGCACTCCACACGGAAGCGACGCACTTCCCCGGAGGGCATCTTTACAAGCGCATAGTCGCCATCGCGGTTCGAGAGGACAGCCTGCTGCCCCGCCGAACGGGCGATTTTGCCGCCGGATCCCGGACGGATCTCGATGTTGTGGATCGCCGTGCCGAGGGGGACCTTCTTGAGCGGCATCGCGTTGCCAACCTTGGGGGCCACATCTTCACCGCTCTGCACCGTCATTCCGACGTTCAACCCCACCGGAGCGAGGATGTAGCTCTTGGCGCCATCCTTGTACTGCACAAGCGCAATGCGGCAGGTGCGATTCGGATCATACTCCACAGCCAGCACCTTAGCTGCCTCGTGGCGCGTGCGACAGAAGTCCACCAAACGGTAGTGGCGCTTGTGCCCACCGCCGATGTGACGAGTCGTGATACGTCCGTTGTTGTTGCGTCCACCGCTTTTACGCAACGGTTCCAAGAGACTCTTTTCCGGGCGAGACTTTGTGATCTCGTCGAAGGAGGGCAACACCTTGTAGCGGTTGGACGGTGTGGTAGGCTTAAATGACTTGAGGGACATAATAGCTTACTTTCTTGTTAATGGTTCCTGCCGGTATTGGTTCAGACCAGCTCTAATTCTTCTCCGGCGGCAAGTTTAACGTATGCCTTTTTCCAAGCCGGGGTTACTCCGTGGTTCTTGGTGCGCTTGCGGCGCTCCTTGCCGTCATAATTTGCGGTGCGTACGGATGCTACTTTTTTGCCAAGCAGCTTCTCCACAGCCTGTCGTATCTCTACCTTCGTGGCCTCCACCGCTACCTCGAACACAACCTCCCCGGTCTTTTCGTGCAGCAGGGTCGCTTTCTCAGATACGCGCGGCCGCTTGATTACTTCATGGATATCGTTCATGGTTATTTCGTGCGGTTAGCTATGGTTTCCAGAGCAGATTCAACGATGACGACTTTTCCTGCGTTGAGCAGGTGCTCAATGTTAACCTCAGCGGCACTCATGAGCAAAACATCCGCCACATTGCGACCGGCTCTCTTTGTAAGCTCGTCAAATTCGTTTGCGATGATGAGCACCTTCCGAGGCTCCTCGACCACCTCCTTCACGGCCTTGACAAAACTCTTCGTCTTGCCGTCCTCGATGCTGAATCCCGGAACCGTCAGCACCTTGCCTCCCGAGAGGATATCCCCCATCACGCGGCGGAGCGCCAGCTTGCGTACGTTGCGGTTGACTTTTTTGGAGTAGTCTCTCGGCTTCGGACCGAACACGACGCCACCACCCACAAAAATCGGGCTGCGCTTATCGCCGTGGCGTGCGTTACCCGTCCTTTTCTGGCGGTAGATTTTCTTGTTGTTGCCGGAAACCTCGGCGCGCGTCTTGGTGCAGGCGCTGCCTTGACGGCGGTTAGCGTGGTACGCCACGATGAGATCGTGGACCGCCTGCGTGCCCTTATCGGCTCCGACGGTCACGATGTTAGCCTCGTGCGCGGCTTCTAATGTTAGTTCTTTTGCGGACATAGATAGGTTCTCCTAGGTTCGACTTCTTATTTAGTGCTCTTCTTCTTAGCGGGGCGGATGACAACGCAGCTGCCCTTTGCGCCGGGAACGGGTCCGGAAATGAGCAACACCTTGTCCTCTTTACGCACCTGCACAACCTTCAGGTTTTGAACAGTCTTGCGTTCGTTCCCCATGCGTCCGGGCATCTTCTGCCCTTTCCATACGCGAGACGGAGTGGCGCAAGCGCCCACACCACCGGTGCGGCGATGCATCATGCTACCGTGAGTCATGGGTGAACCGTGGAAGTTGTGTCTGCGCATCACACCCTGGAAACCCTTGCCCTTGCTCGTACCGATGACGTCCACCCAGGCACCTTCGGCAAAGAGGTCGCAGCCGGGATGAGTCGTTCCTTCCTGAGGCAACTCCTCAGCGGTCACGCGGAACTCGTGCAACTCCTCAGCGGGAGCTATGCCGAGTTTCTTGTAGTGACCTGCCACCGGACGGGTCAATCTGCTCTCCTTTTTGGAGCCGTAGGCCACCTGCACGGCGTTATAACCATCCTTTTCGGCAGTCTTGATCTGGGCAAAGACATTATCGCCCACGTGGATGACGGTGACGGGAATCATGGCTCCGGTCTCCTGGTTGAAGACGCGGGTCATGCCGATTTTCTTTCCAATTAATCCCAAAGACATGTCAGTATATCAGGTTAGGAGTTAAATCTTGATCGTGATGTCAACGCCTGCCGGCAGGTTGAGCTTCTTGAGTTCCTCCACGGTGCGGGAGGTGGGCTCGACGATATCGAGCAACCTCTTGTGGGTGCGGATCTCAAATTGATCTGCTGATTTCTTATTGACACGAACCGAGCGGTTCACAGAGAACTTCTCGATACGAGTCGGCAAAGGAATCGGCCCGGCTACTTTCGCCCCGGTGCGCTTGGCTGTCTCCACGATCTCGGAAGCGGATCGGTCGATAGCCCGGCTGTCGAAGGCGCGAAGTCGAATGCGGATTTTAGGACTTTGCATGAACGTGCGGTTATGTTTTGGGTTAATAATAATTCGGGTTTACTTAGTGTTGCCACCGCGAGCCTTGACGATTTGGGCGACAAGGTTGGGCGGCACCTGCTCAAAGTGAGAGGGCTCCATGGAGTAGGAAGCCAGACCTTTGGAGAGGGTACGAATGTCGGTAGAGTAGCCGAACATCTCGGCAAGCGGGACGGAGGCGGTGAGGACGCACTCGCTCCCCTTGTGCTCCATGCTGTTCACCTGGGCGCGGCGGCGATTGAGGTCGCCCATGATGTCACCCTGGTTCTCTGCCGGAGTCACCACCTCCACGCTCATGATGGGCTCCAGGAGCACCGGAGCGCACTTGGCAAATGCGTTCTTCATCGCGAAGATAGCCGCCATCTTGAAGGCATTCTCATTGGAGTCCACTTCGTGGTAAGATCCGTCCACAACGTCCACCTCTACATCTTCCACCGGATAACCAGCCACGATACCGGAGTTCATTGCCTCATTCAACCCGGCGTACACGGCATTCATGTACTCCTTCGGAATGGCACCTCCGACCACCTTGTTGGCGATCTTCAGACCACTTCCGCGCTCTCCGGGACGCATATCAATGATGACATCGCCGTACTGACCACGACCGCCGCTCTGCTTGACGAGTTTACCCTGCACGTGATCGGCAGATTTGGTGATCGTTTCGCGGTAGGCAATCTGAGGTTTGCCGGTGTTGGCTTCCACCTTGAACTCGCGTTTCAAGCGATCCACGATGATATCGAGGTGCAGCTCGCCCATGCCGGCAATAATGGTCTGTCCTGTTTCCTCATCGGTCTTGACGCGGAAGGTGGGATCCTCGGCAGAGAGTCGCTGAAGAGCGTTGCTCATCTTCTCCTGGTCCGCCTTGGTGAGCGGCTCCACAGCCATGGATATCACCGTATCCGGGAAGGTCGGCGGCTCGAGCGTGTAGTCGAAATCATCGCTCGCCAACGTGTCGCCCGTGGTCGCATTCTTCAAGCCCACGATCGCGGCTATATCCCCGGAAAACACCTCATCCACGTCTGTATGAACATTGGCCTGGATCTGCAACAGACGTCCCACACGCTCGCGTTTGCGCGTGCGGGGGTTATAGACCGTGTCTCCCTTACGGATGACGCCCGTGTACACGCGGATGAACACCAGCGAGCCTACGAACTTATCCGCCCACAATTTGAAGGCCAAAGCAATCGGCTTGTCCTCATCCGACGGGATGATTTCCTTCTTCTCGAAGATCTCATAGCCATTCTCATCCAGCCCGGAGGAGATGGTCGAAGTCACCGTCGCCGTCTTCGCCTCCAGCGGAGAGGGGAGGTAGTCCACCACGGCATCCAGCAATCCTTGCACGCCTTTGTTCTTGAAGGCGGAACCTCCGCAAACCGGAACAAACAAGTTGGCTATCGTTGCGCGGCGAATGGCAGCCTTGAGAGTCGGAGCATCAATCGGCTCCTCCATGAGGAAAAGCTCACCAAGCTCATCGTCCACATTGGCGACACGCTCCTTGAGGTCCTCCAACGCGGCCTGGGCCTCAGCCTTCAGCTCCTCGGGAATCTCCTCCACCGTGTAGGTGGAACCCAAGCGGTCAGAGTCGGAGTAAATGATGGCTTTCTGGTTGACGATATCAATCTGCCCGCGCAGGTTGTCCTCGGAGCCGATAGGCATAAGTACCGTCGCGGCATTGGCGCCCAGCTTCGTGCGGATATCGTTCAGCACGTTTGCAAAGTTGGCTCCCGTGCGATCCATCTTGTTCACAAAGCAGATACGGGGAACGTTGTACTTGCTTGCCTGACGCCACACGGTTTGGGTCTGCGGCTGCACACCTGCCACACCACAGAACACCACGATGGCTCCGTCCAGCACGCGCAGGCTGCGCTCCACCTCAGCCGTGAAATCCACGTGCCCCGGGGTGTCGATCACGTTGAGCTGGAAATTCTCACCCTCGAACAACTTGTAGCATCCCTCTGCCGGAAGCTGCTTCCAATTGGTCGTCACAGCAGCGGAGGTGATGGTGATGCCGCGCTCCTGCTCCTGCTCCATCCAGTCGGTCGTTGCCGCACCATCGTGCACCTCGCCGATCTTGTGGATCATGCCGGTATAGAAGAGAATACGCTCAGAGAGGGTGGTCTTGCCGCCATCGATGTGAGCCGCTATACCGAAGTTGCGGTAGCGCTCCAGCGGAGCCTTACGATCCGGACTACTTACACTTGCCATAATTTCTTTTCCTTTAAGGTATTTGGTGTGAATAAAAAATCCGCCGAGCAATCCTGTGATCACCAGCGGAAATGGGCAAAGGCGCGGTTGGCTTGAGCCATTTTATGGACATCATCGCGCTTGCGCACAGCGGCACCCTGATTGGACGCGGCTTCCTTGATCTCGTTGGCCAAAGCCTTCGCCATGGGCACCCCTTTGCGGTTGCGAGCGAAACCGATGATCCACCGCATCGCCAAAGCCTCCGAACGCTCCGGAGCAACCTCCAACGGCACCTGGTAGGTGGCGCCACCCACGCGGCGGCTCTTCACTTCCACGCGCGGTTTTGCGTTCTCAATGGCGCGGGTAAGCACTTCGAGAGGGCTTACCATATCCGCCCCCTCGTTCGCCAAATCAATCGCGCGGTACACGATGCGCTCCGCAAGCGACTTCTTGCCGCCCAACATCACCTTGCCAATTAAGCGACCGACCAGCGCAGAATCGTAGCGAGAATCGTGGCGCTCTATCTTCTTATAAACACGTTTACGACGAGCCATTGTTCTTAGTTGGTTAAAAGTTTATCTCAAATCACTTTTTCTTAGCCGGTGCAGCTGCTCCTTCCTTCGGACGCTTCGCACCGTACTTCGAGCGTCCACGGCGTCTCTTATCCACTCCCAGACAGTCCAAAGCCCCACGCACAATGTGGTAACGCACACCCGGCAAGTCCTTCACACGACCGCCGCGCACCAGCACGATGGAGTGTTCTTGCAAGTTATGTCCCTCACCGCCGATGTAGGCAATGACTTCTTCCCCGTTGGTCAAGCGCACCTTCGCCACCTTTCGAAGTGCAGAGTTCGGTTTTTTCGGCGTACGGGTCATCACTTGAAGGCAAACCCCGCGACGCTGCGGACAGCTATGAAGAGCGCGTGACTTCGACTTCTCTTCCGGCATGGTGCGTCCCTTACGGACGAGCTGATTGATGGTCGGCATGATATCCTGCTAGTTTATTAGTTCTCAGGCTCTGCCGCGAATTCACCAAATCCCTCTCTCAGCGAGAGAAATCTGCCGTTTTTCCGGCGGCTTGCCCGATAGTTTCCCTCGCTTTTCGCACGTTCCATGCGGCCGGAGGGGGAGCCACATTCTACTCTTTTTTCCCTTCCTGGCAAGTCTTTTCTTCCAAAATCTTCATTTTTTTCAAAATTATTCAAGGACAGTTTACTGTTCAGCCCACGTCGACCACCCCCCTATTTACGAAATGCCGGAAGAAATCAATCTGTTCTAAATTAATGATAATTATTTTGTTATGCGTCTATATTTTTGCGTCGTGTCCACTGACCGACATCTGACAAACCCGTTTAACAACCATATATCAAACACAACCCACACGGGTCTCGTCCCACAATGGTATGGAGGAACATGACGAGAAATGGGCGTCCAATCTCAGCGAGCCCTACAACCTGCGCAAGGCGGACAGCCTGCACACGCGAGAACTGGGTTACACGCTCAACATGATGTACACACTCTACTACGAGATGCCTGATACAGGTGCTGCGCCTCTTTCCTTTCCCGAAAATACCGAGCCTGAACAGGCACAATGACCACGGCAAACGCATTAAAAATGCGTTTGCTATTTACGATTTACGATGGACGATTTACGATTTCAGGGAATTCGCGCGCCGGGGGCGCGGGAGATGCGATGCAAATGCATCGGTAGTAGGTAAAAAACGTGATGACTACTTAGAATGGTTCATGGTAACGCCATGCCGTCTCCCCGGTTTTGCGACATTGACGCTTCGGCACCACACTACCTCAGCGCCCTGCGGGCAA
>CANPXA010000062.1 GCA_947585525.1 uncultured Akkermansia sp.
AATTGAAGCAGGGCGCGAGCGCGATGAGAGATGCGGTTCTTCTCTTCGGCGGGAAGTTCGGCCAAAGTGCAGGTAGAGCCATCCGGCACGAAGAGGGGATCATACCCAAAACCGTGGCAACCGCGCGGGGTGAGTGTGATCGTTCCGTCCAGTCTCCCTTCAAACTGTGCCACTGTCTTGCCATCGTGCGCCAGACAGATAGCGCACGCAAAGTGCGCCTTGTACGGAGAGCTACCGGTCAATGCGGCAAGTTCAGTGATGAGTTTTTTGTTGTTTGCAGCATCGTTTCCATGCTCCCCGGCGAAGCGGGCGGAGCGCACACCGGGAAGACCTCCCAACGCATCGACGCATAACCCCGAATCGTCCGCCAAGGCCCAGCTGTGAGTTGCCGCCGAGAGAGCCTCTGCCTTCAGAACTGCATTTTCTGCGAAGGTCTCCCCCGTCTCCTCCACCTCAGGCAAGTCGGGCAAATCTGCAAGGGTGAGCACTCGACAGCTCGTCGGCAGGATGGAGCAAATCTCCTGAGCCTTGTGGACATTACGTGTTGCTATAACAAGCTCATTCATGATTTGGCAGGGATCACACGGTGTTGCTCCTTATCTTCACCGGGCTCATCCAGCGTAGCATCGCAGTGGGGAAAGACGCGATGCAGGAAGGTGAGCAGCACCGTGAAGCCTAACAGGAAGGAAAGAAAATCTGCCGTTGTTTGTGAGAGCCACACCCCCGGCTCTCCCAGCCACTGCGGCAACAACCACAACGCAGGTATCAGGAAGAGCAGCTGACGAGTCAGATTCAGAAAGATGCTCATCACCGGACGCCCGATGGCTTGGAAGAAATTCCCGATGACAATTTGTGACCCAACAAACACGAAGCAGATGCCCATGAGCCTCGTACCCAACGTGGCAAGCTCAATGAGTCGCGAGGAGTCGGCATCCTCCGGACTCACAAAGAGCCTCACCACATCCCCCGCAAATATCTCCATGGTCGCTGCACCGATCAAGGTGATAACCGTCGCCCAGCCGATAGCCAAATACAGCACCCGTCGCACCCGACAGTATTTACCGATTCCCAAGTTATACCCGGCGATCGGCTGCATTCCCTGCGTGATGCCCAACACAACCATAACAAACAAGAACAACACGCGATTCACCACGCCATACGCCCCCACGCCCATCTCCCCATCAAATTGGAGAAACTGACGGTTGAAGAACATAACCACGATACAACCGCAGATGTTGAGCAAACACGGCGGCAGCCCCACCGTGCAGATGCGTCTCACCAATGCCGTCTGTAACGAGTAAATCCCGCGCTTGAAGTGCAGCACGGTGTGGCGGTGCATAAAATGCCTCAGCACCCAGATCATTCCCACCGCCTGCGCCACAACCGTGGCCAGTGCCGCACCCGTCATCCCCCAGTCCAGAACATAAATGAAGAGAGGCGCGACGACGATGTTCACCACCATGGATATAATCAAACTCACCATCGCCTTGCGCGGATAGCCACTTGCACGCATGAGGTGATTCAAGTTCATGAAGGAGCTGCTCACCGGAAACCCCAACATGATGACCAGCATAAAATCATACGCCGGCTCGATTGTGCTCTCGCCGGCACCGAATAGCATCAATATTTCCCGCAACCACGGAACGGGAATCCACCCCACCGTCGTCCCAAACAGCAAACTGAGCACCACGCAATGCCCCAATACCCTGTGCGCGCGCTCAAATTTCCCCTGCCCCAATGTGATGGACGCCGTAGCTGCACTCCCCAGCCCCACCAATGTCCCTACAGCGACCGTTAAATTCATCACGGGGAACACCAACGCCATCCCGGCTATGGCGTACGCCCCACACCACTGCCCCACATAGATGGCATCCACAACGTTATAGACCGATGTAGCCACCATCCCCACAATCGCAGGCAAGGAATAACTCACCAGAAGCGGCCAGATATTGCGTCGCTCCAGCTCCTGTAGCTTTTCATCCTTCGCCATTCCAGACCCCGGCACCTTACTCCATGCCCCCGTCTTTGTCAAGACTTCTCTCCTTCTCTTCCGTGGCAATCTCTGGAACACTCGGTCGCAAAATAAGTAAATATTATGGCTTGCACTCAATAAAAAGTTCGCGTATAATCTGCCGCGAATTCGCGGGGCATTAGCTCAGTTGGTAGAGCGGTTGCATCGCACGCAACAGGTCAGGAGTTCGAATCTCCTATGCTCCAGGTTTCATGAATGGGTGCAAATCATATGTTTGCACCCGTTTTTGTGTCCGGACAAAGCGTCGTTGACCGCAAATCGCAGGAAGCCTGCCGCGAGGCCGGAGAGCCGGGACATACCGGCGGCGCGACAGGAGAACGCGGCGCCTCCTCGAATCCGCGGAGAGAAAATCACTTGCGCAGAAGAGAGGCAGGAGGTATAATCTGCGCGCTATGAAAACATACTCTTCCCGTTTGGTCAGGTATCCGGAAATGGGGATATCGCTGGATTTATCAAAGTTACCGCTGGAAGAGGATTTTGAACGTGAGATGGCGCCGGCGGTGCAGCGTGCGTTTGCGGAGATGGATGCTCTGGAGGGGGGGGCTATTTCCAACCCGGATGAGGAACGCATGGTGGGTCACTACTGGCTGCGCAACAGCACACTCGCACCCACTCCTGAATTGCGTGCCAAGATTGATGAGCCCCTGCTCCGTTTGAAGGCCTTTGCAGCAGATATCCTCAGCGGACGCATCACGGCGCCAAACGGGCAGCCCTTTACCACCTGCCTCGTCATCGGGATAGGCGGCTCCGCCTTGGGACCGGAGCTCGTGGCCGACGCCCTGCCGGCCCATGGCCTCACCATGCGTTTTCTGGACAACACCGACCCCGACGGCATCCGCCGCGTTCTGGACACATTGCCCTTGGATCGCACACTGGTGGTAGTAATTTCTAAGAGTGGCGGCACGCCGGAGACCCGCAACGGCATGGTTCTCGCTCAAGCCTTTTTCCATGAACACGGGTGCGTCTTTGCCCGGCAGGCCGTAGCTATCACCGGCGTGAACTCCAAGCTCGACAAGGTTGCACAAGAGGAGGATTGGCTTCTGCGGCTGCCCATGGAAGATTGGGTGGGAGGACGCACCTCGGAGACCTCGGTCGTTGGGATGCTGCCGGCCGCCCTGCAAGGAGCGGACATCGATTCCCTGCTCAAAGGAGCCGCCGACATGGACGCGCATACGCGCACCAAGGACGTCCAAACGAACGCAGCCATGCGGCTTGCGCTCGCGTGGTACTCCGTCGGGGAAGGACGCGGCAGCCGTGACATGGTTCTACTCCCCTACAAAGACAGTCTCGTGCTCTTCTCCAAATACCTCCAGCAGCTCATCATGGAATCCCTCGGAAAAGCAGAGGACCTGGATGGTCATAACGTGAACCAAGGCATCTCCGTGTACGGCAACAAGGGTTCTACGGATCAGCATGCCTACGTGCAACAGCTGCGCGATGGCATCAACAACTTTTTTGTCACTTTCATTGAAGTGCGTCGCTGCTCCGATGATGTGAACGAGGTGGAACCGGGCTTCACCGCGGGAGACTACTTGCAAGGTTTCCTGCGCGGCACTCGCAAGGCTCTCGCAGAAAAAGGAAGGTCCAGTATCACCATCTCCATACCGACCGTGAACGCCTACACACTGGGTGCCCTCATCGCTCTCTTTGAGCGCACGGTCGGGTTTTATGCCTCGCTCATCCACATCAACGCCTACCATCAACCGGGGGTGCAAGCGGGCAAACTCGCGGCAAATGACTTCCTCAAGCTCCTCGCCCTCACGAGAAGCTCACTCACCCAAACTCCTGCCACCGCCGGACAAATAGCCGAAGTCCAAAAAACGGATCCGGAAGACACCTATCACGCCCTCGTCCACCTCGCCGAGAGCAACCGCGCTGTGTGGAGCCAGGGAACCAGCGCTGAACAAGACACCTTCCGCGCGCTGTAATCATCGGAAAAGACACCCTCACTCCCCACACTGACACGCTCGTGATTCAAGATGACTTCAGCCAAACGCTTCGGCTTGGGTTTTGCATATTAGCGGCCGGTCTTGCACTCTACCTGGCGGATGTCTTTTACTTTGCGCCTCGACGTATTCCGCCGTGCGTGCAAGAGAGTTTGCCGCCCGGTCATATATGCCCGCAGGAATTGCTGCGAACCTGGAAAAAGAACTATGCCGGTGGACAAAGCTACAAGATCGTATGGGTTGATGCCCGCAGTGAAAGCGACTATGAACTGCACCACCTCATGATGGACGAAGATCGAGCCTTTCCCATCCGTCCCGGGGTCGATATGCAACAACTCATGGATGCTGCTATTGAGCGTCTCATAGATGCCGACAACCGCGGGGAGTGCATCGTCGTCTTCTGTACGGAATCCTGTTCTTCATCGGAGGAGATCGCGCAGGCCATTCGCGATACCGGACTCGTGAAAGCTCCCGTCTATGTGCTGGAGGGAGGTTGGCCCGCCCTGCTTCAAACCGGAATCGTTCCGGATTGATCACGCAGTCTCTCGTCGGAAACTTACGCGGTGAGACCTCCGCGCAACACCCGATACGCAGCAACTTCTGCGCAACGGCGACCGTCTATCGCCGCAGAAACGATGCCCCCCGCGTAGCCTGCCCCTTCTGCACACGGGAAAAGGCCTTCGAGGTCCGGGTGCTGCAGGGTGGACGCATCACGCGGGATGCGCACAGGGGAACTCGTACGCGTCTCCGAACCGATGAGAAGCGCCTCGCTGCCGGAAAAACCGGGTATGTTGCGCTCGAAAAGACGCAAACCCTCCGCGAGATGTTGGGTCACAAAGGAAGGGAGCAACTCGCGTAAGTTCCATGGAGTGATTCCGGGACGATAACCGCAACGCGGCAGAGAACCACTCACCCGTCCGCGCAGAAAATCTGCGGCAATCTGGGCAGGAGCCCTCAACTGTCCCCCTCCGGCGACGGCGGTCTGTTGTTCAAGTCTCTTCTGCCAAACCACCCCGGAAAGCGCACCGTGCTCCGCGAGGAATTCATCCGTGTCCTCCGGAAAGACGGAAACGACGAATCCCGAATTAGCCAAGGGAGAATTCCGACGCGAAAGCGACATCCCATTGACCACGACCTCGTCATTCGACGTGGCAGCCGGCACAATAAATCCGCCCGGGCACATACAGAACGAATGCACCCCGCGACCGCGTATCGTGGCAGAGAGGTTGTAACTGGCTGCCGGCAGCTCCGGTGGTCGTACTTCCCCGCGATGCAGGTGGTACTGCACGGCATCAATGAGCTCCTGAGGATGCTCAATGCGCACGCCGACGGCAAAAGTCTTACGCTCCATCATGATCCCCTCTCTTGTGAGCAAATGATAGATATCCCGAGCACTGTGACCCGTGGCTAAGATAACCGCTCCGGCCTGCCACTCTCTCCCATCGGCGGTTCCTACCCCCAGCAACCGCCGTCCGTCCACGCTGCGCAGCAGGCGATCCACTCGCGCACCAAAGTGCACCTCTCCCCCGCAATTGATGATGGTTTCCCTGATGGAGCGAATGATGCGCGGCAATTTGTCGGATCCGATATGGGGGTGGGCATCCGTGAGGATGGATGGCGAGGCTCCGTGTGCCACAAAGAGGCGGTAGATTTCTGCCACAGAACCGCGTTTCGTGGCCCGCGTGTAGAGCTTGCCATCGGAGAAAGCCCCCGCTCCTCCCTCGCCGAAGCAGTAATTGGAGTCAGATTCCACCCGCCCCAAGCAGTTGATCGGCTTGAGATCAAACCGGCGCGCTGTCACATCCTTCCCTCTCTCCAAGACAACCGGACACACCCCGAGCTCCAGACACCTCAACGCCGCAAACAATCCCGCCGGTCCGCACCCTACGATGATCACTCGCGCTGCTCCTCCCGGCAACTTATGCGGAGGCTCAGGGAGCGGTTCAGGGGCAGGCAATGGCTCATCCACCGCTACGAGGCAATGCAATTGTTTGCAGATGCGCCGCTGGCGAGCATCAATGCTCTCCTTGAGTACCCGTATCCCGCAAATCCGCCTCGGAACCATCCGCAGCAAGCGCGCCGCTTCTCGCCGACGTGCAACTTCTTCCCCGCTTTCCCGCAGTGGCAGACGTATGTCAATTTCACGCAACATCCTTCAACTGCGGGGTTGTCGGCATCCAACCTGGTGTGAGCAACAGCCCTGTCAACGGATGGCCTGCTGCATACAAAACGCCGGCTCATCCTGTCCGGCGGCGGAGTATCCCACCTCGACGGCCGGCACTCCCGCCACCGTCGCGTGCGCGTTCACATCATCCAAAACCACCGAGGAAGCTGCTATCTTCGCCCCCTCCCCTATCTCGACTCGTCCGAGCACCTTCGCACCGGCTCCTATCATCACCCCACTTCGCACAACGGGATGCCGATCGCAAAATTCCTTACCAGTGCCCCCCAAAGTCACTTCATGCAACATGGACACATTGTTCTCTACGATGGCCGTCTCGCCGATGACGATGCCTGTGCCGTGATCCAACATGATGCCGCAGCCCAATCTCGCCGCCGGGTGGATATCGATGCCGAAGACCTCGCTGCTGAGACTCTGCAGCATGAGCGCCGGCAAGGTGCTCCCATCTGTCCAGAGGGCATGCGCAAAGCGGTAGGCGCACAGCGCGTGGAATCCCTTAAAGAAAAGCAAGGGGTAAAGAGCCGCGTGGCTCGCCGGATCGCGCTGCACAACTGCGTTCAAATCTGCCGCCATCTCCTCTACGAGTTTCCCATCTTTCTTAAGGACTCCCTGGAACATTTCTTCAAGTTGCTCGCGGCTAAAGTAGATACTGCTGAGCCTCTGAGCCAGACGCACGCAGATGGATTGCCCCAGGTCGGAACGGCTCAGCACAATCTCCTCCAGCATACCGGTCAAGCCGGGCTCCTTGCCTGCCTCTTCCCACGCTTTCTCGTGGATTTGTTCCCATATTTCCCCGACCAATTCCGTGCAGTCCGTCTGCATCTTCTCCGGTCTCAGTGCGTATCTTTCGTTGTTCGTATTCATAACTCAAATCGTTCGTCGCAGCAGCACTCCTGCATCATCTCGTCCATGCGGTACGTCGTCTCAGCCAGAGCCTCACGCGCCTCACTTTCCGGAAGCATCCAGAGGACCTCACGCGCCTCCTCGTTGCGTTGCAAGCCCTCGTTCACCGACAGGCGTATCGCCTCCTGGAACGCCGCCGTACGGCGCAGGCGTACCAAATCCAATTCGCGCCGGTTCTCAACGCACTCACGCACCTCCACCGCCACATCCTCACTGTCCGATTCCATGAGGAAAAAGATCGGCAAGGTCAATTTTCCCTTCTGAACGTCCGTCCCGAGGGTCTTGCCCGCCTCCTTGTCCACACCCAGCAGATCCAGGCAGTCGTCGTATATTTGGTAAGATACCCCCAGCAGTGTTCCCATGCGGTGCAGGTGTTCCGTCATGTCTTCATCCAACCCTTGCAACATGGCCGCGCCACTCATCGCCATCGCAAAGAGCGTCGCCGTTTTCTTTCGGATAATCTCATAATAATCATCCCTCGTCATCTCCGTGTCCCACAACCGCGTGGACTGCTCCACCTCGCCCTGACAGAGATCACGCGTGCATAATGCCATCCGCTGGTTAAATTGAAGGTCGCCTATCCGCGTCCCCAACACCATGGCCTGGGACAAAAGGGTATCCCCCAACAAAACCGCAAGCTCATTTCCCCACAGCGCGTTCACAGTCGGTCGATCCCTTCTCGTGTCCGCCTTGTCCAACACGTCATCGTGAATCAACGTCGCCATGTGCAGCATCTCCAGCAATGCAGCAAATGACACATGCTCATCCCGAATACCACCCGTCGCCGCCGCCGTGAGCAAAGCCAGTCCCGGACGTATCATCTTCCCCTGCCCCTTACACACCTCCTCCATGTAGTGCCGCACGTACGGTTCGTAGTCCTCCACCTGCGCGGCAATTCTCTCGCGCACCCGTTGCAATTCGTTTTTGATGAGCCTCAGGTGTTCCCTCTTATGGCGCAGCTTGCTAAAAAAAGAAAAACTCATAGTTAAGCGCCCGGCGCTGTGACCCCCTTTTGTATCAAAGTTTAGCCCTTTTATCAAGCCCCTTTTCTTTCCAACTTCCCCTTTACCTGGGGCAAACGCATTAGAAAATGCGTTTGCCTACTTACGAATTACGATTTACGAATTACGATTTCAGAGAATTCGCGCGCAAAGCGCGTTCCAGCTGAGCAAACGCGAAGTGAAATTTTTGGAACAGGAGTGATGAGAAATTAGAAAGGTTGGTGGTTACGCCATGCCATCTTGACTCACCTCCGCCCCATCGGCGCTGAGCCCTGCGGGCAACGCATACGCGTTGTCCAATCCCCCTCCGATCCCTCCTCGGGGGGGCTTCGCCGGCTTTGCTTAATTCGTAATTCTGCCATCTCTAAAAACTCTTCATCGGGAGGAAACGAAGGGGAAAAAGAGAGAGAGGAGGAAGATATAAAAAAAGAAAGAATGAGGCAATAAAGTATTGAAAATAAAGTATCTTATGATATAATTTCCGCGTGAGAACCAACGGC
>CANPXA010000063.1 GCA_947585525.1 uncultured Akkermansia sp.
GTATCTTCCGGCAATCCGGAATGTCCATATTTCTTCGCGACATAATAAGAAAGTCGCGTACCTGCAGCACGTTGTGTGTTTCGTATCACACCCGATATCTCCACGGGAGTCCCCTCCTGCAAAGCCGGGGTAACTTTCTGCATGAACGCATCGTCAAAGGTCTCGCAGGTATTCGTGCGATGCTTGGCGCCGGAAATGGGGAGAGCCTCTGTGCGCAGAATTCGGGAAAAATCCAGGTGCTGTGCCTTCCAAAAATCAATGGCTCGGTTCACGCGCAAGAGGTCGGCGCGCCCGACGGCTTCATCAATGGAGCGCAGACCGAGAGCGGCGAGATATTCGCGCGTTTCACGTGCAACAAAGCGCATGAAGGAGATAATATGTTCAGGCTTGCCACGGAAGCGCTTACGCAGCTCCGGATCCTGTGTAGCGATCCCGACGGGACACGTATTTTTGTTGCAAACCCGTGCCATGATGCACCCCAATGCAATGAGCATCGAGGTGGCAAAGCCGTACTCCTCCGCCCCCAGCAGGGTGGCGATCATAACGTCGCGACCGGTCTTGATCAATCCGTCGGCCTGAAGTCGTACTTTATCACGCAATCTATTGAGAACTAAAGTTTGATGAGCTTCAGCCACTCCGAGCTCCCAAGGCATACCGGCGTATTTGACGGAGGTAAGCGGGGAGGCGCCGGTTCCACCGTCGTGTCCGGAAATGAGCACCATATCAGCTCCACCCTTGGCGACCCCCGCAGCCACGGTGCCAACCCCCAACTCGGAAACAAGTTTCACACTCACCCTTGCTTCCGGATTGGCATTGCGAAGGTCGAAGATAAGCTCCGCGAGATCCTCAATGGAGTAGATATCGTGGTGAGGCGGGGGGGAGATAAGGGTAACGCCGGGTGTGGAGTGACGTACCCGCGCGATTTCCTCGTTCACCTTGCCTCCGGGAAGTTGACCCCCTTCCCCGGGTTTGGCACCTTGTGCCACCTTGATCTGCAACTCTCGAGCGTTGGCGAGGTATTCGGCCGTCACACCAAACCGCCCACTGGCAACCTGCTTGACGGCGGAACAGCGGTTTTCACCATCCGGTTGGGGAGCGTATCGCGCCGGGTCCTCCCCACCCTCCCCGCAGTTGCTCATAGCCCCGATTCGGTTCATAGCAACGGCTATCATCTCATGCGCTTCCTTGGAAATGGCGCCGAAACTCATCGCACCCGACACAAAACGCCGCATAATGCTCTCCTCACTTTCCACCTCATCGATTGAAACTGCCTTGCATGGCGCAAAATCCAGCAAGCCTCGCAGGGTACACAGGGTTTCCGCGTTCTCATTCACCATCTCCGAAAAAACCTTGAACTGCGCATAATCGTTGTTGCGCAGGGATTTTTGGAACTGGGCGATCACCTTGGAGGTCCAGATGTGCTTCTCCCCACCCTTCTTCCACTTGTAAAGTCCGGCCTGCTCCAGTTCCTCCCGTGGCTCAAAGTACAATCCCCTCGCGCGGTGCAGACGCGCCACAGCCTCACGAGCTATCTCCGACAGACCGATCCCGCCCACGCGGGAAGCCGTGCCGGGAAAGAAACGACGGACGACATCCTCCCCCAAGCCGATGGCTTCAAAGATCTGCGCCCCGCGGTAGGAACGCAGAGTGGAGATCCCCATTTTACTCATGGTCTTGAGCAGACCGAAATCGACCGCTTCCAAATAATTTTCAACCGCCTTGGTGGGCGAGACCGACGGACTCAGCTTGCCTTCTTGCGCCAGTTGAACCACCGTGCTGATCGCAAGCCAGGGGCACACCGCCGTCGCCCCATACCCCAACAACAACGCAAAGTGCATCACCTGCCGTGCTTCACCGGTTTCCGCGATCACTCCCGTTCCCGTGCGAACCCCCATCTCGCGCAGCTTGGCATTCACAGCCGCCACAGCGAGCAAACCCGGTATGGGAGCCTCGTTGCCGGAGAGCTCGCGGTCAGAGAGGATGATGATACGGTAGCCGCGACGGATCGCCTCCTCGGTTCGTCTCTCCAACTCATCGAGAGCTTCCTGTAACCCGGATGGAGAAAGAGAGGAGAATCCCGTGGGGAGAGTGATGCAGCGAAAATCTTCTTCCTTGTTGCTCTTAAGAGCCTCCAGATCGCTGAGAGTGAGAATGGGTCGCGCCAATTTGATGATACGCGCCATCTGGGGCGTCTCGTCAAGGATATTTGCCGGGTTCCCGATAAAGGTGGTGAGCGACATCACGAGTTGCTCGCGGATGGGGTCTATGGGCGGGTTGGTCACCTGAGCAAACTGCTGCTTGAAGTAGTCGAAGAGCAGCTGCGGACGCTCCGACAACACCGCCAGCGCTGCGTCATTCCCCATGGCGTAAACGGCGTCGTGAGCCGTGTCAGCCATGGGCTGCATAAAGCGCTCCACCTCATCCGCCGTGTAACCAAAGAGGGTCTGCGCCGCCTGAATTCGATCAGGATTCACGTGCGGTGCGTCCACACTGTCAAAGATGCCGTGGATGCGGATACGATTTTCCTGACACCAACGACGGTACGGGCGCCGACGAGCTACCTTGGTCTTAATCTCTGCGTTGTAGGAAATACGCTTGGTCGCAAAGTCAATCCAGACGATTTCCCCGGGCTTGAGGCTGCCTCTCTTCACAACCCGCGCCGGGTCCGTGTCCAACACTCCCGCCTCGCTCGCCAAAATGAACAATCCGTCGGCGTCCAATTCATAGCGTGCAGGACGCAACCCATTGCGGTCCAGAATGGCGCCGGCTCCCAAACCATTGCTAAAACACACGGCGGCCGGTCCGTCCCATGGAGCCATGAAGCCGGAGTGATAATCGTAGAACCCACGGAGATCCTCGCCGATGAAATAGCGCGCACCAAAGGCTTGCGGAATGAGCATCATCATGCTGTGCGGCAGACTGCGTCCCGCCGTCACAAGAAGTTCCAGCGCGTTGTCCAGACTCGCAGAGTCACTCTGCCCGGCCGGTATCACGGGCAGCACTTTTTTGATCTCGTCGCCGAAGAGAGGACTTTCCAGACTCTCCTCACAGGCGCTCATCTGATTGAGGTTGCCACGCAAGGTGTTTACCTCTCCGTTGTGGGCGAGGTAGCGGAAGGGATGCGCAAGGGGCCAGCTGGGGAAGGTGTTGGTGGAGTAGCGCTGGTGGACAATGGCCAGGCAGCTCTTGAAGAGGGGATGGGCAAGATCTTTGTAGAAGAGAGGTAACTGCGGAGCCATGAGCAGACCCTTGTACACGATGGTGCGCGCCGAAAGCGAGGGGATGTAGAATCGGTCGCCCAGTTCCGGCAGAGCCGCCGCTACGCGCTTTTCCATCACTCGCCGCAGCACGTAAAGTTCGCGCTCCGCAGCATCGCCTTCGCTCGATACGGCAAAAAAGCACTGCGCTATGTGAGGGGCGCACTCACGTGCCGTAGCGCCTATGGCTCCTTCATCGACAGGCACATCTCGCCACCCCGACAGCGGCACGTTCTGCTCAGCCGCAGCGGCCTCCACCTCAGCACGACACAGCTCGCGCAGTTTCCCTTCCTTCGGCAAAAAGAACATCCCCACGGCATACTTCCCCGCCTCCGGCAAGTTGAACGCTACGACTTCCCGGAAAAATTCATCCGGTATTTGCAGAAGCATACCCGCTCCATCTCCGGTCTCAGGGTCGCTCCCGGTCGCTCCTCGATGCAGCAGACGTTCCAAAATAGCAATGCCCTTTTGGACAATTTCGTGCGAGGCTCTCCCATTCGTATCTGCCACCATTCCCACTCCGCAGGCATCATGTTCCAACAGGGGGCTGTAAAGCCCCTGCGCTTGCGGTAAATACGCGCTTGTTCTCACGGTTCGTTGCTCATGTCTTCGTGTTTGTGGCGCCACAGCTTCGCCTGCCTGCATTCTAGCACCACCCTCCCCATCAATCAAGCACGATGACTGCAATTCTCAAAGTTTTCACAATCTCCGCCGCTTGCCCTCTGTCTTCGTGTCCTCCTCCTCAGAAATTCCGCTCCGCATCTCCGCGCATAGCGCGCTAGCATTCAAATCGTAAATCGTGTTGACTTGGCAAATGTTCTGCAATAGAGTAAAGCAGACAAGGACGAGTCCGATCTCAGAAAAGTCAGGGATGCCCATGGATCAGATCATCATACATGTGGATATGGACGCTTTCTTCGCCTCGGTGGAGATGCGCGACAACCCGTCCCTGCGCGGAAAACCCCTCATCATTGGCTCTCTTCCGGGCGA
This sequence comes from uncultured Akkermansia sp., assembly GCA_947585525.1. Lineage (GTDB taxonomy): Bacteria > Verrucomicrobiota > Verrucomicrobiia > Verrucomicrobiales > Akkermansiaceae > Akkermansia. The sequence goes on from CANPXA010000063.1 coordinate 4,248, forward strand.
GCGCGGCGTGGTCGCCACCTGTAGCTATGAGGCACGTAAATACGGCGTGTATTCTTCCATGAATATCAAGGAAGCCTATCGTCTCTGCCCCCATGGCATCTATATGCACCCGGACATTGAAAAATACAAGACCGTATCTGCTCAGCTCCACGAAATCTGGAACACCTATTGCACCGCCGCCGAGACCATAGCCCTTGATGAAGCCTATCTCGACGTGACGGAGAAGGCTCGCGATCCGGAAGGAGCACGGCGCATAGCTCATCTCATCAAGCAGCGTACGCGAGACGAGGTAGGACTCACCTGCTCCGTGGGTGTAGCCTATTCAAAAACGGCTGCCAAGACGGCCAGTGAAGAAAAGAAGCCGGACGGCTATTTCGAGATTCTGACACCGCAGGATTTTGTCAACCTGATCATCGACCGAGATGTTCGCGTTCTCTATACCGTCGGTGAAAAAACGGCTCAAAAACTGTACGCCGCCGGCATACGCACGGTGCGAGATCTGCGCAACAACAACGAAACGAGCGTGCGCCTCCTGGGCAAACAAGGACGGTGGCTCGCCATGCTCGCCGACGGAATTGACAATCGCAAGGTAACTCCCTTCCGACCGGAAGACGTGAAGTCTATCAGCCGAGAGGTCACTTTTCAAGAAGATGTGAGCGATTTTGAGTTGCTCAAAGACGTTATGATCCTGCTGGCGATAGGTGTCGAGCGGCGTGCCAAGCGACACGGTCTGCGCGGAAACGGGGTGACACTCAAGGTCACTTACTCGGATATGCGAGGTATCACGCGTTCCCACATGGCTCCGGGCTGCGATTCCGCCGCCGCCATCTACCGAGAGTCTGTCCGGTTGCTCGATAAGGTAGAAAAACGCCCCGTACGTCTTATCGGCGTGGGCATCTACCATTTCTCCGACCAATCCGACACGCAGCTGACGCTGGAAAATCTCTTCTCCCGGGACGAAACGGAGCCGGATGGAGAGTTGCTCCACCTGCTCTCCTCATTGCAAAATCACTACCATCTCGACTTCGCCGGACACCTCGACCAAATCTTTCAGATGAACCTCTTGCATAAAACGGTCGAGTATATGCGAAAGCACTTCTGACCCGGACACCCCGTCGGGGCAAACGCATTGGAAATGCGTTTGCCATTTACGATTTACAAAGCTCACGAGGGCTCGGAGTGGGATTGGACAAAAGCGTAGCTTTTGCCCGAAGGGCGCTGAGGTAGAGTGGTACCGAAGCGTCAAGACGCTCGACGGTCCCGTGTAGGGCGCACGCGAAGCGGGCGGTAAGTGCGGTTGGACAAAATGCGTGAGCATTTTGCCCGAAGGACGCTGAGGTAGTGTGGTACCGAAGCGTCAATTTACGATTTGAATATTAGCGCGCTACGCGCGTTTTTACGGAGCGGAAACGGAAAGCGACCGACGGCTGCAAGGTCGATTAGCTAAAAGCGCAGCTTTTGCCCGCAGGGCACTGAGTCAAAGCGGCCGACGGCCCCGTGTGGGCGCACGCAAAGCGTGCGGTAAGACCGATTGGACAAAAGCACAGCTTTTGCCCGAAGGGCTCAGCGCCGATGGGGTGGCGCTGAGTCAATGTGGTGCCGAAGCGTCAATTTACGACTTACGATATGGGGATTCAGCGAATAAAATGCGTGAACTTGCGCTCCACAGGCTGAGGTGGAGGCACGAGAGCATAGGCTTCCATGGCGCGCGCCAAATTGCGACCCAACTGGCGCATCACTGAAATCCCTTCCTCGTCCTTCATCACATCCTCCGCGGAAAAACCGTGTACCTCATTCCAGTAGAAAGAGGAAACGACGGGCATCTGGTTAATGGTCATGTGCTTTTGGATAGCGTCGATGGTAGCGAGTGAACCTGCCCTGCGGGAGGATGCCACGGCTGCACCCGGTTTCCCCTCAAACGCAAAGCTACCGGCGTAGAACGCGCGATCCAGAGCGCTGAGCAAGCGGCCGGACGGATGCCCATAATAGACCGGTGACCCGAACACAAATCCCTGTGCCCCCTTTGCCTTCTCGATGAGCTCATTCACCGGATCATCCTTCCAGATGCACACTCCGGGATGCTTGCGACAATTCCCGCACGCGATGCAATCCGATACCGGCGCTGACCCAAGCTGAAGAATTTCCGTCTGAACACCGGCTGCCTGCAACTCCTGCGCCACGAGTGAGAGAGCCGTGTATGTGCACCCCTCCGCATGGGGACTGCCATTCACAAGAAGAGCCTTGAGACGCGGTTGCCGGGCTGTTCCCGACACCGCCTCCTCCCCCATCACTCCTGCAGCAGCTATCGCTCCGCCTACTAGTCCCATTTTTGCCATAAAAGCGCGTCGATCTGTTTTCATGTCGATGTCCCTCCTTATAGCCTATCCTCTTCCCTTTGGCAAGAAAATAAGAAATCCTCATAGGGCAATGTTGATTGCAAAATCAACTGCAAGGGCACAGTCTCAACATGGCGCGCCCATCCACAGGGTGTCAAATTGCTTCACGGCAGCCTGCACAAGTGCGGTGGAATTGACATCGTATGGGGGTAGTGTTCGGTCGGAATTTCTACAAAACATAAAATTAAAATCACGCAAAATGTAAAATAAAAATTCGACAAAATGTAAAATAAATCTTGCAACTTTTTGTACATGAGGTATAAATGGATTCGAAACATGGAGACGATATCAGAGTACATGCCACGTGTGGCGGATGAGATCCTGCAGAACTGTCTGCGGGCTAAGGGAGCGGTGCTTATTGAGGGCGCGAAGTGGTGCGGAAAAACAAGCACGGCGCGACATAAAGCCAGGAGCGAAGTGAGCATAGACGACCCGCGATTGCATACGCAGTACATGAACATAGCGATGATGGAACCGACACTCTTGCTTGAGGGAGAAACTCCGAGGTTGATTGACGAGTGGCAGTTGGTTCCTGGGCTGTGGGATACGGTGCGAAACGAGGTGGATCGGCGCGGGAAGATGAATCAATTTATTCTCACGGGCTCTGCTTTGCCTGCAGATGTGGACAAGGTACACCATAGTGGGATCGGACGGATCGCGCGGATGCGGATGCGTCCGATGACACTCCGTGAATCCGGAGAAAGCAACGGAAAGGTGTCCTTGATGCAGCTTTTCGATGGAAAGATGGAACCATGTGTAGCGACATCTCTGAACCTTTCACAGATTGCGTATCTTATAGCGCGAGGCGGGTGGCCTCTTGCCGTACACCTGCCGGAACGGGAGGCATTGCAACAAGCCATTGATTATTATGATTCTTTGGTCAATGTGGATCTGATACGCTTGGGCGGAAGACGGCGCAGTCCTGCGCGCGTGCGATCCATTTTGCGTTCGTATGCGCGTTACGTAGGTGCTCCCGGAAAGGTTGACAACATCGTGAAAGATGTTGAGGGGAATGGCTCGTTCTCGATCAGCAGACCCACGGTCGTTTCCTATCTTGAAGAATTGCAGAATCTTTTTGTTCTGGAACCGGCGAAAAGTTGGAATCCGAATTTGCGCTCTAAAATAGCGATCCGTTCAGCCGATACGTTCTATTTTTCCGATCCATCCATTGCGGTTGCCTCTCTGAGTCTGGGTCCTCAGGATTTGTTGAAAGACCTCGAGACCATGGGACTTCTTTTCGAGAACATGGCAATTCGAGACTTGCGTGTTTTCACAGAGGCTCTCGGCGGCGATGTTTTCCATTATCGTGACAGCGGTTGTAATGAGGTCGATGCCGTCCTTCACCTCCGCGATGGACGATATGCCCTCGTGGAAATCAAACTCGGCGGCGAAGCTGCCATTGAACAGGCTGCATGTTCATTCGTTAAGGTGCTCCGCAAACTTAATACGGAAAAAATGGGCTCTCCCGCATTCTGTATGGTACTCACAGCCGTGGGGGATTATGCCTACCGCAGACCCACCGACGGCGTTGTTGTGGTGCCCATCGGCGCGCTGGGACCGTGACCCAAGGCAAACGCATTGAAAATTGTGGATCGCAAAATCAACTGCAAGGGCACCCCGCACAAAAGGAGGTCGGTTGGTATCAGGTATCATGTCATTGGAGAAGACTCGTGAACGCCGGCGGCGCGGAGAAGGCGCACCACGCACGGTTTGGGATTGTCTGATAAAGCGTAATCCAGAGCATTCTTGCCACTAACCGCCTTGTTGGGGTCTGCCCCGGTGGCAAGAAGCCGTCGGATGGCCGGCAGGCCGTCGTTGGAGATAGCAGCCATGAGAGGGGTGATGGGCCCCTCGTCATCATCATAAGATTGACCGACGGCATTCGGATCCGCCCCGGC
>CANPXA010000064.1 GCA_947585525.1 uncultured Akkermansia sp.
TGAACTCCGATTTTCTGCCTTGTCCGTGAATCGAAAAGAGACAAAAACTCTCCTCAAAGGGACGGATTTTTTTGCCCCCGGAAAAGAAAAAAGTCTTTTCATGCGGTGCGGGAGGAGTATAATTCGGGACGTCTGACAGCGCACCGGCAGTGAGCCGGGGCGAGAAAACCCCAGACCGGCCTATAATTATGACAGAATACACGACACGCGTACTGAATGCAGTACGCACCAAGAACGCTAACGAGCCTGAATTTTTGCAGGCGGTGCAGGAAGTAATTTCGACGATTGAACCGGTGCTGACAGCGCACAAGAAATACGAAGACAATTGCATTTTAGAGCGCATCACGGAGCCGGAGAGAACGATCATCTTTCGCGTACCGTGGACAGACGATGAGGGACACATTCGCATCAACCGCGGATTCCGTGTGGAATTCAACAGCGCCATCGGACCGTACAAGGGAGGCTTGCGTTTCCATCCGTCCGTGAATCTGGGCATCCTCAAATTCCTCGGTTTTGAGCAGGTGTTCAAAAACTCGCTCACCACGCTCGCCATGGGTGGCGGCAAGGGAGGCTCGGACTTTGATCCAAAGGGAAAGAGTGATGCAGAGGTCATGCGCTTTTGCCAGAGCTTCATGACGGAATTGCAGCGCCACATCGGAGCGGACACGGACGTCCCTGCCGGCGATATCGGCGTGGGCGGACGCGAAATCGGCTACCTGTTCGGTCAGTACAAGAGACTGCGCAACGAATTCACCGGGGTACTCACCGGCAAGGCTCTCAACTGGGGCGGCTCGCTCATACGTCCGGAAGCGACCGGCTACGGCTGCGTCTATTTTGCGCAGAATATGCTCGCCACTCGCGGTGATGACGTCTCCGGCAAAGTGTGCACGGTCTCAGGCTCCGGCAACGTGGCTCAATACCTGGTAGAGAAGCTGAACCAGCTCGGCGCCAAGGTGGTCACCATGTCGGATTCCAACGGCACGATCTACGACCCGGCGGGCATCGACGCCGAGAAATTGGCCTGGGTCATGGAGCTCAAGAATGTTCGCCGCGGACGAATCAAGGAGTACGCCGAGCAATTTGCCGGTTCCCAGTATATGGAAGGACAACGTCCTTGGAGCATACCCTGTGATTGCGCTTTCCCCTGCGCCACACAGAATGAGATCAACGGACGGGAAGCCGAGACCCTTGTGAAAAACGGCTGTAAGCTCGTGGCAGAGGGAGCCAATATGCCTACCGACCTGGATGGCATCAATGTCTATCTCCAATCCAAGATCCTCTACGGACCCGCCAAGGCGGCCAACGCAGGCGGAGTCGCCGTCTCCGGTCTCGAGATGGCCCAGAACAGCCAGCGTCTCAATTGGACGCGCGAAGAGGTGGACACCAAGCTCTTCGACATCATGAAGAATATCCATGAGAACGCGTACAAGCACGCTCATGAATACTCCGCGGACTGCACGGCAGACTTCACCAACTACGTTGCCGGCGCCAACATAGCCGGTTTCGTCAAAGTGGCCGATGCAATGATTGACCAGGGATTGGTGTGATAGGCTCCTTTCGAAACGCAAAGTCAAACACTTCAATTTCAAGGGGGAGGCACCGGGTGGCGGCTCCCCCTTTCCTTTTGTCTTCAACGGTTCGCTGGAATCCTCTCTGCTGTCCCGCCGTTTTAGACGCGAGAAGTTGTCACATCGTTAATAGCAAGTATATGTTCTCATGAGTTCGCGCGGATATTTGGCAGATTGGACAGGGCAAACGCATTTGAGGGAGGTCAATCAACAGAGAGAAAGCTCTTATTGACTGATATCACAGTTGATGCCTATCAAAAATCGTGACGACAAGCGGTCATCATGATGATGGTTCTAGCGAACTTATCCGCACACGTTGGTAATTCGAAGAATTTGCGTAACACGCACATTATTAATAAATCGTAATTCGTAATTCGTAATTCGTAAATAGGCAAACGCATTTCTAACGCGTTTGCCCCGACAGATTGGACTTGCCATTTTAGGGAGGAGTGCTAGGATAGGTGTAGGACATCTCTCTCTCATGAAACTCATAAGCGGCACGGCACACCCCAAATTGGCACAGGATATTGCAGATGTGATGGGATTACCCCTCTGTGATGCAGCAGTCAACACCTTCCCGGACGGAGAAAGCTTCGTACAAATCAAAGAGAGCATCCGCGGGGCGGACGTCTTTATCATCCAGCCGACGTGTCCTCCGACGAATCACAACATGATGGAGTTGCTGGTGATGGTCGATGCGGTGAGGCGTGCCAGCGCGAGCCGGATCACGGCGGTGATGCCATTTTACGGGTATGCTCGGCAGGATCGCAAGGATAAACCGAGAGTGCCTATCACCTCCAAGCTTGTGGCAAATCTTCTGACGGCTGCGGGTGTGAACCGCGTGCTGACCATGGATCTGCACGCTGCACAAATTCAGGGCTTCTTTGAAATCCCGGTGGATCATCTCTACTCCCTGCCCGTGCTCATCAAGCACCTCAAGGAACACTATGTGAACGATCTCAAGAACCTCGTCGTCGTCTCCCCTGATATAGGTGGTGTCAAGACGGCCAAAAACTACGCGAACATCCTGGGAACGGAGCTGGCCATTGTGGCCAAGCAACGCATTTCTGCAACAGAAGTGGACGCGCATGCCGTAATCGGCGAGGTGGAGGGAAAGGATGTGCTGTTGGTGGACGATATGACGGAATCCGGCGGCACCCTCTGTGCTGCGGCAGATATTCTGAAGAGGCACGGAGCCGCGCGCATCTTTGCCGGAGTGTCGCACGCCGTCCTCAACGAGAAGGCTCGTGCGCGCCTGCTCGAGAGTCCGATTGAGCACCTGCTCACTTCGGATTCCGTCCCGATGGCATACGGGGATCATGTGGATACGGTGAGCATAGCGCCACTTTTTGCACAGGCTATAGCCAACATTCACAACGATGATTCCGTGACCCACCTGTTTGAGGTGTGAGAATCTTCGGAAGGACCATCATGCTTTTGCCCGGTATGGATGCCATGCCAGCGCACTAGCATCCAAATCGTAATTCGTAAATAGGCAAACGCGCAGCGTTTGCCCTGCGTTACTCGGTCGGGTTCTTTTTGGACACGCGCGCGGGCGTCTTCTGCTCCGAACGGAGCAACCGCCGCATACAGACGATGAGCAGGATCCAGACGAATCCTATGGAAAGAAGCATGGTGATGATGCCGGGAAGAGTCATGATGCCTTAGGAGAATCAACCGGTTTTTTCTTGTGGAATCGCTTGGAGGTACGCACGACGAATACCATGAAGATGTAGATCATCACCATCCACGCCATGGGCAGCACCGCTCCCGGCTCGCCTTCCTTCAGATGGGTGATGTGCTCGCAGGTAGAAACGAACATACTCTTGTAGAGCCACGAGCAGAAAATGATGAGCAGAATGGCCGGAGTGATCCAGTTGATGACAAACCCCAACCCACGCGGCAGAGCAATGCGCGAGCCTCGTCCTAATTCACGCAGCCCGTTCTTCGTCCCCCACACCCCGCGAAAAATGGAAAGATAAAGCGTGGAAATGAGGTAGAGACACATCGTTCCCATCCAAAAATCCAGTGTGTTGAGCGCCAGCATCTCCCCCGTGAACCATGATACGGCAAACGAACCCAACAACATCAACATCCCCACCACGACGACACTCTGAGAACGCCCTAATCGCCAAAACTCCTCCAAGAACGCCACCGTGGGCTGCAGAATGGATATCGAACTCGTGACGGATGCCAAAAAGAGCAATCCGAAAAAGAGAGTCCCGAAAAATCGTCCGCCCGGCATCGCCGCAAATACCTCCGGCAGCACCGTAAATCCCAGCCCGAATGTGCTCGCCCCGGCCGCCGCAGCCACCCCAAGCAGAGACACCGCCGCCGGCACGATCATCATCCCCGCTATCCCCACCTCCACCACCTCATTCGCCGCATTCGCCGCAAGCGATACGAGAGCGATATCCCTTCGTCGAGCCACATAACTGGCATACGTCAGCACCGTGCCGAACCCGATGGAGAGGGAAAAGAAAATCTGCCCTGCGGCGGCGATCCAGAGTTCCGGGTTCATAAGCCCCTGCATCAAGGAGATGTGCTCCCTCTGTACCGTCTGACCGGGATGTTCCTCCTGCACCCGGGAAACGAGCATCTCCTCCTGTTCAGGAGTAGCCTCAGCCGGCACCATGTCCACCGTTTTTCCCTCCACCACCAGCACGGTCTTGGACGGGTTCCACATATAGCCCAGTCCCTGATCCACGCTCCGGTTGGGGTGCGCAGCATCCGGCGTCCCCAAGGTGAGCACTCGCACCAGCACGATGAGCGCCGTGATGAGCAACACCGGCATACTCCACTTGCAGAACCACTCAATCCCCCTCGTCACCCCGCGATACAGCAAATACAGGTTTGCCCCGATGGCGATGAAGAAAAAGAGGGGAAGATTACTCTGACCGCTGTAAGCAGCCCCATCCCCGCCGCTACCGGTGAATTGCTCAAAAAAAGCGGCGAACTCAGCGGAAGAATGCAAACTGAGCGCGCCCGTGGCCGTGTTGATGCAGTACCCCAGCGTCCACCCCTCCAAGTACATATAATACATCCCGATGCCCAACGGCGCCAGCACACCCGCTATCCCCAGGTATTTCCACACGGATGAGTGACTGATGAGCATGAACGCCGAAGCGCAGCTGTGTCCTCCCAGAATGCCTCCGCGCCTTCCTATCGCCCACTCTACCCAGCACAACGGTACACCTAACAGCAAGAACGCGCAAAAATACGCTATCATAAACGCACCACCGCCGTACTGCGCCGCCAGTCCGGGAAACCTCAAAAAATTCCCGAACCCCACCGCACTCCCCGCCACCGCCAGCATCGTACCCAGCTGGGTGTTCCACGTCACGGATGCGACCGACTGTTTCGGCGTGCTCATGCGTATTCATTCTAACCATTTTTCGGCGCATTTGCAAGCGCTATTCATGGACGATGGAGGCAAAGCCGGGGAGGCGGCATGGTGCAAATACAAACCTTTCTAACCAATCACCGGTTGTGTTTAACCCACCACCTCAGCTAAAGCTCGCCACACGAGCTTTGCTTCGGAGTCGCCTCACGACTCCTCACCCCTGCGGGGCAAAAAGCTGCGTTTTTGGCCAAACTGCCTTACGCCGGCGGTAGCTTTCGCCCCCGCGGGGCAGCCCTGAGGGCTGGCTAATCGGCCTTACGTCGTCGGCAGCTTTGCGCATTGCATATCCCGCGCGTAGCGCGCTAAAATCCAAATCGTAAATCGTAAATAGGCGAGCTTCGCTCGCCCCCGTCCATCGTCCATTGACGCCTCGGCACCACACTGCCTCAGCGCCCTGCGGGCAAAAGCTGCGCTTTTGTCCAATCCCCCTCCGAACCCTCGGGGGCTTTGTCCATCGTACATAACCAATGGGTTATGGTACATCATCCACCGATAACCGCGTGTTGGGATCGCGTTTTTCTTGGGACACGAGTGGCTCTGCGTTTGCCCGGGGAGAATGGGCTTGCAATTTTGAAGAGGGTAGTGTAGGGTAGGGGTGTGAGCTATCAGGTGTTTGCTAGGAAATATCGCCCGCGTACATTCAAGGACGTACTCGGACAGGATCATGTGGTGCGGACGCTGTGTAATGCGATCGAGCAGAAGAGGCTGGCGCATGCCTATTTGTTTGTCGGTCCGAGAGGGACGGGAAAGACGTCCACGGCGCGCATTTTTGCGAAGGCATTGAACTGCACCGGCGGTCCGAAAGTGGATTTTGACCCGGATGAGGACGTATGCGTCGAGATTGCGGAGGGGAGGAGTTTAGACGTGCTGGAGATCGACGGGGCATCCAACCGCGGGATTGACAACATACGGGATTTGAGGGACAACGTGCAATTCGCACCGGCTCGAGGTCAGTACCGTATCATCTACATTGACGAGGTGCACATGCTCACGAAGGAATCCTTCAATGCTCTGCTCAAAACGTTGGAGGAGCCGCCGGCGCACGTCATGTTTATTTTTGCGACGACGGAGCCGCACAAGATACTGCCGACCATTTTATCGCGTTGCCAGAGATTTGACTTGAGACCGATACCTGCGGACATCATTGCGAAGCATTTGGTGGACATAGCCGGGAGGGAAGGGGTTCAATTGAGTGAGGAGGCGGCCTATGCCATCGCCACCGTAGCAGACGGAGGGATGCGCGATGCTCAATCCATGCTCGATCAACTCGTCTCATTCTGCGGGGATAACATCACGGAGGAAAACGTGCGGGATATCTTCGGCATTACCGGGAGGGAGACCGTTGCCCGAGCCGTGGCCTATATGCTGGGACGTGAGCTGCCGAGTCTGCTTCGGCTGGTGGGAGAACTCTCGGAGGCCGGACGGGACATGGGGCAGTTCTTATCGGAGATGATGGGGAGTGTGAGGGAGCTCCTGGTGGCGAAAGTGGCCCCGGAGGAGGGTGGGGTGAATGTTCCTCCCGCTTGGCGTGAGACGCTCATGCAACACATTTCCCGCATTCCTCTGGATAAAATTGTGAGCCTGATGGAAGCGCTCTCCACTGCCGAGGAGCAGATGCGCTGGAGCACCAACAAGCGCTTGCATATGGAGATGGGGCTCATCCAGGCCGTGCATTCTCTCTCGCAGGCCAACATCAGCGACATCATACGCGCTCTCGACGGAGCTCCTATCCCCGAGACGCCGATAGCCACCACCGTGCTGCCGGACATTCCCCTGCCCGGACCGGCAGAGACGTCTTCCCAAGCGGTGAGTCGGAAGGCTGAGGCAGAGAAGAAGGTCGAGTCCGAACCCCGGGAACAGCCTGTGCCGAAACCGGAATTGAAACCGGAGCCATCGGAGCCAGCACCAGAACAGCAGAATGAGGCGGAGAAACAACCGGAGGCAGTTCCGCAGGAAACCTTGGAACCTATTGATGATGCGCCGCCGTTGTTCGACGACATCCCTTCAGACGCCCCCTCCGTTGAACCCCACACCATGAGCGAGGCGGACTGGGAAGCTATCCTCAGCGCAGCTCGGGAGCGGTCGCCGTTGAAGGTCGGGAGCGTGGGTCCCACACTGTTTATCGGTGAGGATGATGGTTTAGTCACCGTGGCGATTCACCCTACGGACACCGACAGTCGGGACGCGTTGTTGAGCGAGGATGCGGGGGAAATGCTCCGGGAGGAGGCGCAACATCGGGGAACGAGGTTGGCGCGACTGCGTATCGTAACAGATGACAGCGTGCCATTGCCGGAGGAGGAACCGGAGGAACCCACGCCGTCTGTTTCGCAAGCGCCCGAGGAAACGGAACACGAGCCGGAAAAAGAGCTTGCGAAAAAGGAAGCTGCCAAGAGCGCCGTGAAGAAGGAGGATGTACCGACTCGAGAGTCAAAGGCGGCCCTGTCCGCCGAGGAGTTTTATAAGGACCCCCTCATTGAGCTTGCCATCAATGAATTTCATGCTAAACTCATCAAGTGAATTGATCCTATGAATATCCAAAAGCTCATGAAACAAATGCAGGCCATGCAAACCAGCATGGTTCAGGCTCAGGATCGGCTCGCTGAGCAACAATGCAGCGCCGAGGGAGCCGGAGGAAAAATCAAGGCCACTGCCAATGGAGCGGGCGAGCTCATCTCCCTCCATATCGATCCATCCATCGTTGACCCGGAGGATGTCGAGTTCTTGGAAACCCTCATTTTAAAAACAGTGCAAGATGCTCTGCAATCTGCCAAAAACATGATGGAAGGAGAGATGCGCAAGGTGACCGGAGGCTTTGGTCTGCCTAGATAAACTGCTGATGAGGAAACAAATGACCACGCTCCTGGTAGTGGCAGCCGCGCTCTTCCCTGTGCGCGGGGAGGTGGTTTCTGTCGGCAAATACCAGGCCAAGATTGTGCCGGAGCAGTTCGCTACTCTGACCTTCATGAACAAGGGACAGGTGTCGGATCTCTACCGGACAGAGGACGGGCGTGTGGAGAAGGGCACGGTGGTGGCCGTCATGGACAAGGACAAGACCGAGGAGGAGCGAGAGGACATGGAGTTGCAACTCACAAAAGAACGTCTCAACAAGAAAGATGAGATCCGTAAACTGGAGGTCCAGCGCGACAAGCTCGCCTTCTACATGAAACTGAGTGAGGGGGAAAAGTACTACGCCAAGGAGTACAAACCCGAAGGGGATGCTGATTCTCAGGACACCCTCTCCGACATCAACGAGCGTATGGATTTGCTCAAGCGCGAGTTGGAGACCTTGGAACGCCGCAAACGGGCTGATTTTGAAAACAAACACGAGGCGCTCACCCTGCGTATGCCTTTTACGGGGAGAATTCAATACAACTTCCCGATGCCGGAGGATCCTTCCCAGCCTTTTGAATATGTCAACAGCGGGTCTCGCCCCTTTGCCACCGTGTGTGACGACTCCGCTTTCTACATCACCCTCAACATAGCGGACACGGATCTCAGTTTGCTGCCTCCGGAGAATTTCAGCGTTTT
>CANPXA010000065.1 GCA_947585525.1 uncultured Akkermansia sp.
ATCGTCTACGCGTCTTGCTTGAATGCTCCCACCTTTTTAACAAAAATTCAATTTTCCACAAAAATTTGGGTTGACCCAAAATTTGGATTGACCCAAAAATGCGTCTGTCAGTCAGTTACGACTTCTAACAGACGCTAAAACACCTATTTTTCGTCGGGGCGACAGGATTCGAACCTACGACATCCAGCTCCCAAAGCTGGCGCTCTACCAGGCTGAGCTACGCCCCGTTGTTCAAAGGTCAAAAGAAGGATGGCTCGGGACGGAATCGAACCGCCGACACAAGGATTTTCAGTCCTCTGCTCTACCAACTGAGCTACCGAGCCTCCTGAAAGGACGCACCGCGCCGGTGGGGCGAAGTGCTGGGGCATGATACACGCTACGGACAGACTTGACAAGTCCAAAATGAGCAAAGGACAAATTTTTTCTCTTCTACCCCGCATCCGCCCAAGAAAAAGCGACCAAGACGCAAGGCGCCTACGGCGCCTATTTACGATTTACGATTTGGATTATAGCGCGCTACGCGCGGAGATGCGCAGCGGAATTTTTAAGCAACGCGTGTCGTTAATGAGAAAGCATCAGTAACCATGCCATGCCGGGTGCACTGCTTTGCGACATTGACGCTTCGGCACCCCACTGCCTCAGCGCCCTGCGGGCAAAAGCTGTACTTTTGTCCAATCCCCCTCCGAACCCTCGGGGGCTTTGTCCATCGTCCATGAATTGATTTGCGATTTGGATGCTCGCGCGCTGCGCGCGGGGAGGCGGAGCGAATGATCTACTGCCTCAGTTTTTTATTGACTCAGTTGGGATAAAGCCGTAGATTATATCCCCGAAAAACAACTCGCAATTTCCTATGCAAGAATGTGATAATCAATGGTTATTAAAAATGGGTATTACAGAGAATGATGCGATGAGACTCTCTCGTGAATTATTGGAGAGATGTCCTCTCAATATAAAGGGAGTTTCACGACTCAACTACTGTCGCGATATCATTGCGGAGGGCAGTCGGGAGGTGAAAGAAGCATCTCATTCTGTCTCTCTTCGCAAGGCTATCAAGGTTTCTTTACGGGAGAGGGAGGGAAGGCGTCCGAGCACGCTGAATGAGCTACGCTACATATTCAATCGTTTCCTGAAGACTCACTCGAGAATTGTTGATATGCAACTCAGGAACATCAGGCCCAATCATTGCTACGAGGCTCTCGAGGCCCTCTTCAAAACGGCGCGTCAATTCAACAAGGCTCGCATCATCCTGCACTCGATCTTCGCCTGCGGAGTACGGCATGGGTGGTGCAACAGCAATCCTGTCGATGGTGTACTCAAGGTATGTTTGAAGGAGGCGGAAATATCCACACTGCCCTTGAATCAGATCGAGAGGCTGCTCCGCATAGCCCAGCGCCCTTCTCATCGTCGTTGTGCTGCGGTCGTTGGTCTCATGCTCTGGGCCGGGGTGCGACCGGCAGAGGCTCAGAGATTGCAATGGGAGGACATTAATTGGGATGAGGGAGTCATCGTTATGCCGGCGAGACACAGCAAGACGGGTGGAGCCAGGTGTCTCACGCTGCAACCTGTACTGAGGCGTTGGTTGCTGAGAGTATGCCATGGGCTAAAACGAACCGGCTCTATTTGTCCCAAAAACTGGAATTGCAGGTGGCGCTGGCTTCGGCGTGAAGCTGAAATAAGGATATGGCAACAGGATGTGCTACGACATACCTTCGCTAGCTACCATCTCAAGTACTTCAGAGACCTTCCCCAGTTGCAACTTGAAATGGGGCATTCCACGCCTGCTCTTCTGCGCACGCGCTACCTGAATATGCGCGATATCACCAAACAACAGGCTCAACTTTTTTGGTCTCCTGAATTATGGGGAGCACGATGAAAAGGTGCCCCATGGACGATGGACGATGGCGCATGTCGGCGCCTATTTACGATTTACGATTTGGATGCTAGCGCGCTACGCACGGGGATGCGGAGCGAGTGCGATGTGGAATTGGAAACAGTGCGAAAGACTGTTTAGAAAGGGTTGAGGAATACACCGCGCCGTCTTGAAGGCTTTGCTTAAATTGGACACGGCAAAGACAGGATGCGTTTGCCTTGGGGGGCGGAGCCAGGGCAAATGCATTTGAGAAAAGTGAAACAACGGAGAGAATGCTCTTATGGATTGATACCATCGTTTATACGCATCAAAAATCGTGATAATCAACGATCATCATGATGATGGCTCTAGCGAACTTACCCGCACACGTTGATGGTTCGAAAAATTTGCGCAACGCGCACATTATTTCCAAATCGTAAATCGTAATTCGTAAATCGTAAATGGCAAACGCATTTCTAATGCGTTTGCCCCGGGGGGCGGAGCTTCTGCACTTGTAAAAAAGGGAGTGGTATGGTAGGATGCGTGCAGAGAATAATCATGAGTGCCAAGAAAGTACATTTTATCGGGATATGCGGGACGGCGATGGGCGCTGTGGCGACGGCGATGGCTCGAAGGGGGTATGAGGTAACGGGGAGCGATGAAAATGTGTATCCGCCTATGTCAACGTTTTTACAAGACGAGGGGATTGAAGTAAAGGCGGGGTATCGAGCGGGAAACATACCGAGCGGAAACGAGTTGATTGTGATTGGAAATGCCATCAGTCGCGGGAATGCCGAGGTAGAGGCTGTTCTGGAGAGGGGACTGCGCTACATGAGTCTTCCGGAGACGATGAAAGAATTTTTTCTGTGGGGGAAGAAGAATTATGTCGTGACGGGGACACACGGAAAGACCACGACATCATCCATGCTCACGTGGATGATGGAAGACAATGGATTGGAACCGAGCTTCATGATAGGCGGTATAGCACGCAACCTGAAACGCGGAGGGAGATTCACGGAATCCTCCTACTGTGTGCTGGAGGGGGATGAATACGACACGGCATTCTTTGACAAGCGATCCAAATTTCTGCACTACCTGCCGCACGTCGTCATCGTGAACAACATCGAAATGGATCATGCGGACATCTACAATAACGTAGATGAGATCAAGCTTTCTTTTCGGCGCCTGCTGCGGGTGGTTCCCCGGAACGGGGTTGTATTCATCAACGCGGATTGTCCGAATTGCCGGGAGGTACGAGCATTGGCGGAGGCCGAACTGGGAGAGCACGTCAAGTTCGTGGGCGTTGGCATGGGGGAGGAAGCGGATGTGCCGATCTCAGAGGTGGTGCTCACACCGGAAGGCTGTCGCTTCCGAATGAAAGGAGAAACGTATGAAATACCGATGGTGGGTGAATTCAACGTTCGCAATGCAGCCATGGCGACCAATGCCGCGCTGGAGGCCGGACTCACCCCGGAGCAGATACGTGCTTCGTTAAGAAAATTTGAAGGAGTAGCTCGGCGACAGGAAGTGCGGGGAACCGTGAACGACGTCACCGTCGTGGATGACTTTGCGCACCATCCGACAGCGGTGGCACAGGCGATTGATGGATTGCGGCAGCGCTTCCCCAAGAGTCGGCTGTGGGTACTCTTCGATCCGCGTAGCAACACCATGATCCGAAATCTTTTTCAGCACGAGCTCGCCAAGTCTCTCAGCAAAGCAGACTTCGTCGTGCTGTCCCCTGTGGAGAATTACAAGAACGTTGGTGAGGAGAACCGACTGAACGAAGACACTCTCTGCACAGAAATTGAAGCGCAGGGGACGGAATGCCATTTAGGCGAAGGAATCGATGAAATCGTGGCGTATGTTGTCGCGAAGGTCCACCCCGGAGATGTCCTGCTCGTGATGAGCAACGGCGGATTCGGCGGAATCCACGGAAAATTGCTCATTGCCCTGACCAAATAGGAATCAGGTCTTGTCCGCCGATCGCTTGGAATTGCTCAACTCGCGCAGGAGGAGCAGGATCTCCCTGTTCCGCTTACTCAGGCGTCTCATGCCGATGAGCAAAGCCAGCGAGACGAGCGTGAGATAGATGACGAGCGCCCAACAAAGCGTCTGCAGCGTCGTGATGGTGGTCTGAATACGCGGATTGTGCGCCACCCGCTCGGCGAGGAGGTCACCTATCTGGCGGGCGTAAACTTTTCCTTCCTCCTTGTATCGCTCCTTGACGGAATCAAGCACCGATTCAAGAGAAGCACGTACGGAACGCGTCAAGGCAGAAGCGGCAGTCGAGGCGACCTTTTGAGACTGCCGCCCAGAAGGGGTCTGATCAGCGGCTTCGGGTGCGGTCTGCTCGGCAGATGCGCCCTGCTCCACAGCTTGCAGACCGATCTGCAGGAGGTCACGCATGATATCTTTCGCATCGGACTTCGCGGAGGCGAGACCGGGCAGAAAGAGCAGGAAGAAGAGGAAAAGAACCAGTTTCCTTCTCATGGGCACGTGCGGAATTGGGTTAATAGTGTCCGCCGCGGGGACCGTTTGTCCACTCCCAAGCGGTTTGAACGATTTGCAGGGCATCCTGGTACTTCGGCACCCAACCGAGGATCTCACGCGCCTTGGTCGCATCAGCGATCAGGTAGGGGGGATCACCCTCGCGGCGGGGACCGTATGTAACAGGAGCCTTCTTGCCGGTCACTTTTTCTGCAGCTTCGATAATCTCCTTCACGGAGAGCCCCTTCCCCGTGCCGAGGTTGAAGCCCTGCGTGTTGCCTCCCTTCATGAGGTAATCCAGAGCGCGCAGGTGGGCATCTGCCAAATCATCTACATGCACATAATCGCGCACACACGTACCGTCCGGTGTGTCGTAGTCCGTACCGAAGACAGTAATCCCCTCCCGTTCACCCTTGATGGCTTGGAGGATGACGGGAATCAGGTGAGTCTCCGGATCGTGGTCCTCGCCGATTGAGCCATCGCCGGCGGAACCGGAAGCGTTGAAATAGCGCAGGAAAACCGCCTTGAGGCCATAGGCTTTTTCACAGTCACGGCATACCCGCTCCAGCATGAGCTTGGAGGCGCCGTATGGGTTGATGGGTTGCTGTTTTTCGGTTTCCGGAATCGGCATTTGGGAAGGAACGCCGTAGGTAGCGGCCGTGGAAGAGAAGACGAACTTTTTGGTTCCGGCGAGCAACATCGCGCGTAGCAGGACCAAAGGCTTGGCCATGTTATTTTCGTAGTATTTCAGGGGATCCTGTACGGACTCGCCGACTTGGATGAATGCGGCGAAGTGAACCACGGCATCAAACTTCTCACGTTCGAGGAGGGGATACACGATGGACGGGTCGCCCAAATCGCCTTTCACAAGTTTGGCACCGCTGCCCTCTAGGGCTGCAGGGTGTCCGTAAATCATGCTGTCCAGCACAGTGACATCAGCGCCTTTACGAGTGAGAAGGCGCACGGTATGGGAACCGATGTAGCCGGCTCCGCCGGTAACCAGAATTTTCATGATAGAATCGAGTTAAAGGGAAGAGTGAAGTTGAAGGAGGAGCTGCTCTAATTTGCGGATATCGGCGGAGAAACGGCGTATGCCCTCAGCCGTCTTTTCCGTGGCCATCGCATCCTCATTGAGGAGGAAGCGGAAGTGAGCCTCATCAGCCGGGATGCGAGGAATGTCCATCACAGCGGAGTCCGCCGGGTCGAGGCAGCGCTGAAGGCTGCCCTCTGTCGCCGCGAGCTCAGAAAGCAGCTGCGGAGAAATGGTAAGCAGGTCGCAGCCGGAGAGCGCAAGTATTTCCCCCGTATTACGGAAGGAAGCGCCCATGATCTGCACCGGATAACCGTACTTTTTGTAATAATGGAAAATGGAGCGCACGGAGAGCACACCGGGATCTGTCTCAGCCGTGTATTCCTCACCCGTGTTTTTCTTGTACCAATCCAATATGCGTCCGACGAACGGGGAGATGAGTCGAACTCCCGCCTCCGCACATGCAACCGCCTGCACGGCGCTGAAGAGAAGCGTCAGGTTGCAGTGCACACCTTCTTTTTCCAGCACCTCTGCCGCCCGAATTCCCTCCCACGTCGAGGCAATTTTGATGAGCACACGCTCCCTCGATATCCCCGCCTGTTCGTAGAGGGATACAATTTCGTGAGCCTTGTCCACGGTACCTGCCGTATCGAAAGAGAGGCGGGCATCCACCTCGCTGGAGACACGACCGGGAACGCGTTTGAGTATCTCCAGACCGAAGGCAACAATGACGCGATTCATGAGTTCGTTCGCCAGTTTGTCTCCACTGAGCGGGGAGTTGCGCAGAGCCGCAACAGCTTCATCCAAGACCGGTCGGTACTCCGGAACTTTAGCGGCAGAAAGGATGAGTGACGGATTGGTCGTGGCATCCTGCGGGGTGAATTCCTCCATCTGTCGGAAGTCTCCCGTGTCTGCCACAACGGTGGTGTACTGTTTGAGTTGATCAAGGAGAGAAGGCATGTGCGTATCATACCGCAAAGGCATGGATCATGCAATGAGAATTTGAGTGGAATTGATGCCGAACGTTCATAAATCCCCGTGGGGCCTTGATGCCGTCTCTTATTGGAATGCCTTTGGGTCTGCGCGGCGGAGAGAGAGCAACGCGACACAGCGAGGGAAGTCTTCCGGGTGATCATCGGATTCGGGGAAAATCCTGTCGCTCGGGATACGTGCGTAACGTTCGGCGGCATTGGGATGGGAGAGCTCGCGAAGTCCGACGGTGAAAATAGCGCCGAGGCAGAGGAAATCGCGAGCCATTTCAGGAGAACCGTTCCACGCGTGCAGGAGGATGCGCGGCAAGGTGTGATTTCTCTGTCTCTCTTTCAGCAGGGAAAGGAGGTCAGCCCATGCGTGCGCGCCGTGCAGGTGAGCCATGCGGTCATGGCGGAAGGCAGCACCGAGGTGGACTTGGAGAAGAATTTTTTGCTGTTCAAGGGAGTCTCGATAGGACTTTGTGGCGTCCAATCCGGTCTCACCGACATCAGCTTGAGGATAACGAGAAAGCCACTCGTCCAAATCGAAGGCAATTTGGGCGGGGTCAACGGAGGCAGCGTGCCAGGGATGCACCCCGAAGCAAGGGGTCATCTTTCGGGCAGCAACGACCTTATCCCAATCTGCGCGTGTGACAGAACAGAGATAACCACCGTCATCATTAGGAACGTGCGTGTGATAATCCTTCATGGCTCCAGGGCAACCGCATTAGAAAATGCGGTTGCCTATTTACGAATTACGATTTACGATTTATTAATAATGTGTATGTTGCGAAAATTTTTCGAATCATCAACGTGTGCGGATGAGTTCTCCAAATCCGTCATCATAGAACCGCTTGTTGTCACGAATTTTGATATGTATAAACAGTGAGATCCGTTAATAAGAACATTTTTTCTGTTAATGAATTTCTCTCAAATGCGTTTGCCCCGGGACAGGAGCTCCTGTCCTTGTTGTATAAAGACTCAGAGGTGTTGATGTTCCTTGAAGCTGTAATAAGCCTTTCTATCGCCGCAAGTGGGGGCACCGATGACGACATGATCCAGGAGAGGAATGCGCAGAGTTTTGCCCGCGGCGGCGACATCACGAGTGAGTGAAAAATCCTGCTCGCTGGGGGTGGGGTCACCGCTCGGGTGGTTATGCACAAGAATGATGCGACTGGCGCTGTAACGGATAGCCTCGCGATAGATCTCGCGGGGATGAGAAATCACACTGTTGAGCGTGCCTACACCGATCTGAACGCAGCGGATGAGCTCGTTGCGCACACTGAGTAGCAAGACGTACATGTGTTCCTGCTCAGCAAAGCGGAGCTCGGCGGCAAGGAAATCATAAACCTGTTCAGCAGAGGTGATTGACAGAGGGTTCAGGGTTTCTCTGACAGCGCGCGCGCCCAGCTCAAAGACGGCTGCCAGAGTGGCCGCCTTGGCAGGACCGATGCCCTTACATTGTTTCATGATATCGAGCGCCTCCATCCGTCCGAGTTGGGCAAGGGAGCCCGCATCCTTCTTCAATTTGCGGGCGAGCTCGAGTACATTGCAGCCCGGGATACCGGTACGCAGAAAGAGGGCAATCAATTCTTCATCGCTCAGACTGGCTCTGCCGCTTTTGATGAGTTTCTCCCGCGGCATATCGTGAGTCGGCACACTCTCACGCAAGGTCGTGCCATCCGTTGCTTTCGGCTCACTGGACATGGGTTCACCCGCGGGAAGAGTTGTGGTGAGGGTGGAATCAGTGCAAATCTACCATATCGCGCACGATGTAGAGAGCCTCGCGCAGCACGGGATCCAAGGTGGAGGGATAATCGATGGTATCCTCCAGTTCATCTTCCGGGTCTTTTGCCTCGCGCATGAATTTCTCCTTATCTTCTTTGCTGGCGAGGGGGAGGTCCTGCGCCAAGACATCGGAGAGATTCAGACGATAGACCGTGAGGTGTTCCGCATCCTCGTGGCTCATCTTCTCGTAGCGCACCTTGCGGTCGGCATCGCAATTCTTCTTGAATGAGCGCAGTTCTTCAATTTGGGCCTTGCGCTTCTCTTTGTTCAGGGAGAGAGAATTCTCATCGAGAATACGACGGCGGTAGTTGGCATACCAAACGTTGTTCTGGAGATCCCGATCAGCCTTGACACGAGCGGCACTGAGCTCGCG
>CANPXA010000066.1 GCA_947585525.1 uncultured Akkermansia sp.
CACCCTGCGCTGTATGCGGGCAACGTGGAGACATCCTATGGACATCGTCGCGGGAAACAATGACTATCCCCGCTCTGCCTTTCACACCCTCGTGAGGGAGTACCCCGCCACGCGATTCAGCGATGAAAGCGCAGAACTTGAACTGGATGGAAGAAGGATATACATGGCGCACGTGCCGGGTTATTCGCTGCGAAAAGCTGCAACCGACGGACTCTACGATGCCATCTTTTACGGACATACCCACCGAGCGGATCTCCAACGGATCGGACATACCATCATCGCTAATCCCGGGGATATTCAGGGGAGGTTCGGCAATCCTTCTTTTGCCATCTACAACACCGCTGACAACTCCCTGAGATTCCTCCCTCTCTCCGACTGATTTTTCATCATGCATTACCTTGTTTATGATATGCACAGCGTGCAGGTTCCCCTACCGGATCCGCAACAACTGGACGCCGTGGAGCGTGTTTTCTTCGCGGCACGCGGAGAAATTTTTCTTCGTCAAAGAGCTCTGCTGCGGACGGAATTATCCCGTCTCATCGGACAGGAACCTTGGCAGATTAAGTTGACTTATTCCGAGCTCGGGAAACCGGAGTGCGCTCTTCAACCCTTCAATCAAAGTCATTCCGGAGACCTTTTGAGCATGGCCTTTCACGACAAAGCTGTTGGCATTGATATTGAGCGGGTACGACCGCGGGCTTCCATGCGCAAGATAGCTCGACGGTTCCTATCTCCTGAGCAATGGGAAATCTGGAACATGCACGACTGTACGGAGAAAGAGTTTTACGACAGTTGGTGCGTGGCGGAGGCCTTAGCAAAGCTGGATGGCGGCAGTATCTTGCAAGCGTCCGATCATCCCTTTTTCATGAAAGATGGACAAGTACGCCTTCTTCAGGACGACGGGATCAACGTCGAGCTCTTCACCCCTGCGGACGGGTATTGTGGGGCGGTGGCGTACCGTTTGTGAACTCAGCGAGAAAAGAAGCGAGAGGATATATCACTGCCGAAGCGGCGACGTTTGTCGTCCATGACGGCATTCCACCCTGCATCCACCATCTCTGCCACGTTGATGTGCACTCCGTCAGCTTTCATCCGCACGAATAGAACCACGGAGCGCTTGCCATCCTGTACGGTGAAGAATCGCGTCCGACTTTCAAAAATCGCGTCCGTGGATGCAAGTGGGAGATCCGCATCATCTCTGAGGATGGCGCGATAATTCGCCGGAGCCCGATCGAGCTGTAGCCATTCCTCAGCCTCTTGCACGCTCTTTCCTGTGAATAAATCCCCATCTGCCACCTTGCGCAAAACTCTGCAGGCAGCGTGCACGGCTCCACGGGTCGCCATGAGCCTTCCGTTCGGTTTCTGCACGTGCTCATACATACGCGCCCTATCCCTGTTGAAGGCCTGTTCTTCGGAAGGCTGGGGGTAGAAAAAGAACCAAGCGACCAACAAGAGAGCGAGAGAGAAAAAGAAAGCCCAGCGGCGCAATCTGGAGATACCAAGTCGGTGCATGAGCTCCAGGAAACGAGCCACAGCCGAACCATCCGGAGCCGCAAAAAGAAACCGCGGAGCCTCACGTTGAGGCAGGGCAATAATCTCCTGAACTGTAAGGGCCGCCGAGGGATCCAACACATCTGCCTCCACCGTTCCGCTTTCATCCGCTTGCTGCTTTTTTTCACGGAAAAGATAGACAAAGAGACCACATCGGAAAATGTAGCTGACGAAAAGGATGATGGCGAAATAGAACAGACCCATCGTCAGTTTGCCGTCCTCATACTCAAAGGTGGGAGAAACCCACTCCGGCGCCCATGCCTTGAGCACAGGGTACGCGATCACGCCACTGAGCAACACGGAGAGCATCCCAAAGAACCACACAAAATTTCGCCGTCTGCCGCAAATGCTTACCAATTCCATGAAGAGCATCGGCAACACCCATATGATCGGTTTGATCTCATACAGAGTGAAACCCTGTACGTAGGCTATGTTAGGATTCGGAGGCAGAATACTGTCCGGATACGAGAGAAAGTAAAGCAAGCCCAATGCCCCCACTACTGAAAGCAGGCAGCGGATAGTCATTGTGAAAGCAGTGAGCATGAGGCGTGTTTTTTTCATCGGGCGGGTGTTGACTGCACCACAAGCTTAGGACCATTTTCCCCTGTTTTAATGAGATCCGCTGACGAACCTTCCTTGAGGAAAACGGTGACGAGGGCATCATCGGCTCCTTTGAGGGAAACCTCACCTGAGCCGGCGAGTAACACCGGGTGATCGGGAGACCCAATGATGAGCCTCCTACCGCGGGAAAGTTCCCATGACTGAGGAGCTGTGATCTTCACACCGCAAAGCAGCTCGAGATCAGCCCCCTTCACACGGATCCCTTTGGTGCCTACGACTACCGCCGGGTTAGACTCCTCTTCTTTGGAAACAATTTTCACGACGCCCCCGGGAGCATCTTCTACCATGATGCCCGCGAGAACCAGATCTTTCGTCAGCACATTGTTTCCGCGCAGTGAGGACAAATCCCACGAGACCACAGCCCCCTCCCCGGGTAGTTTGTTCCCCCACCAAGCCGATGGACTATTCAGAGGAGCATCCGGATCATCATTGCGGACAAACCCCATGGGCAATTTCTGCAACACTGCCACGGTGTACGCGAAACGCGCTCCAATGGTGAGCTGAGATGCACCATCGTAGTGCACTCCCAGGGCATCACCTGAGGTAATTTTGGTGAGGTCGCGCGTGCGCACAAACCCGATATTTTTCTTCTTAGCGGCGAGTTCTTCCATGAGTTTTGCGCTGGTATTACCCTGAGCATCCTCATTCTCCTTCCCGTTCCATGTGGCGCATTGTCCGACCGCTGCCAGCTTGAATCCTTTTTTGGCATCCCTGGAAACGCGGCTGAGCAGGTCGAGAAAGCGCGACTGCGTCTCCGTGATTTCCATGCCTCGATTTGATTCACCTTGCAGGTAGAGCAAAGCGTGCACCTGAGTTTTTCCCCTGAGAGCGGCAAGAGCAGCCCTGACCGTGTTGATGAGGGAAGAGTAGCCCGGGGAGTCACTCAACCAACAGCTGTTACCTCCACCGTCCAGAGAGGCCTTGATGACGCAGAGATTCCTGCCATCGCCCGTATGCCAACCGTGGCGTTCCATCATGGAGCAAAAGCCGTACTCCGGGCCCATGCAGAAGTTACCGGAGTCGGCAGGATAACAGGGTTCCTGCGGAGCGACCTGGCTCCATGAGGGATTATGATCAAAGCACTCGCCGGTGTCGCGCACCATGTTCCCATTCCAGAGCAGCCCTTTGCTGGAGTACTTTTCAAGCTGTTCAGGCGATGCCGGCGATCCCTTCACAGCGCCCAGGGAATTGGACTGTCCGGTCAGGATGTACACGTGGTTGGTCGGAACTGCCTGAGTGACGCATCCGAAAAGCCAGCCCACGAGAGCTAACAACGAAATGATTTTTGGAAAATGGACCTTCATCGATAGATTGCTCATTTGAAAATGACCTCGCTCATCCACTGACCCGCCGCCTGAGGAGCGGTGAGGTGGATGTATTTTTCCGGTTTTGACAAAATAAAACGGCGAAGATTCTTATCCTTCTCTTGAGGTTGAAGGGAGGCTCCCTCAATGTTGCACTTCGCAGAGCCGACGACGAGCACCTGCTTTGTCCCAGAGGGGCACGGCAGATGGACATCCACTGCCGCCTCTCCAGAATCGACAAATGTTGCCAAATCACGATCCGTCAGCAATCGCCGAATTTCTTTCCCCTCGTCTCCGGAGAGTACCACTCGAAATTGAGTGAGAACGACTTGGTGAGGCGAATCATCAGCCTGAACAAGACGTATGGCGCAGACAGGCTGCGAAGAAGGATTCCTGAGGGTCAGCTGAGAACCGGCAACAGCGGGCTGAAGGTGAATTCTTTCTCCGGCGGGTGTGATGAGTTCAAGACGAGCCCACTTCGCTATCTCGTCATCTTCCAGATTGACCTCAACGAGATCTGGCTTCACGGGATCAGGAAACACGATCTCTATGAAATTTCCCGGTTGCATGCTGTACACCTCCATGACACGACCGAGCTCCACACCGTCACCTTTCTGTTCGACCCGGAAGGCAGGTGCATGCGGTATGTCATGCCGCGCGAAGGGAGCTTCCGTTTCCCTTGCGGCAGGGGATGACAGCTCATCCACCTTCCCTCCGCAAAGAGAAGCATAGGCCCGCTTGCCCACATAATGAAGCGCCGTTTGCATCGTCGGCGTCAACGCATAGGCGGCCACCTCGACATCTGCAACCGGCGTCTTTTCTGTGCCATTCCAGCGTTCCCGCTTGATGCCACGCAGTCGCGCGACCGTCTCCAGCAAGCCGCCTAGTGGAGGCACACACTCATCGTCGCTTTTTGCCAAGCACAATCGGACAGCCTTGCCTCCGAGCTCGCCTGTGAGTGCGAAACTCTCCAACCATGGCTTGATTTCTTCACTGAGCGCAATCCCGGCATTCAACAATCGCAGCCCGCACTCGCGCATCATGCCATACTCCCTGATGAGTTGCTCCGCCGCGACAGGATCCGGCTTGCCCTCTTTCAAGCTTTTGTTAAAAGACTTCGCCACGTGAGCTGAGAGGACAGATTCCTCACGGTCATATCCATGAGTGTTCGGCAGGAGGTAAGAGTTGTGTTCGCAAAAACACTGCATTTCTTTGGAGTATCGCGGATAGAGGCGAGCGATGGCCTGTTTCCACGAGGTTTGTGAATCAAACCGCGTGATATTCCACGTATAATCCGCTACACTGAAGAGTCCTACTTTGGAGGCCTCCGCCTGTTCCATGGGATTGGCAACGAAGCCGGAGAGCAGTCGTTTCATGTCCGGCACCTGCGCCAAACCGTAGGTACGGCCCATGGAAAGGCGATTGGATTTGAAGTCGTTGCACGGCCAGTTCCACCACACGAAGGTAGGGCGCCCCAACTGCTCCATCACCCACTGCTGCCCCTCCATTGTGATGTCGTGCACAACGGTGTCACCCGTCCAAAAAACGAGAACTTCCGGCGCGAGCCCTCGACCGAGTGTTCGCAGATCCTCCTCTTTGGCCCAAGAGCGGTTGTAGCCCGTGGGACACACGATGAGCTGCTGCGTCACGTCCGGATGCTTGCGAATAAAATTCTCCACGATGTAATTGGCGACCTGGACTTGACGCTGCGCTTTGCCGATTTCTCCGCCCGTATCGTCAAAAAGCACCGCAAAATCCCGCACCCCGAGTTCGTACATCCACTCCAGTTTGCGACAGAGGGCATCCATCTGAACCTTGCCGTCATTTTCCTGCCATCGCACGGTATTAGCGGGATGGACGGCCCAGACGAAACGAACGTGGTTGCTTCGGGCACACTCCACGAGATCGCGCAGCTCTCGCGCCTTCTCCGGAGGATAGGGTTTGTAACAACCCTCGCCGTGATGAAAAGGGTCGTCTTTAGGAGCGTAAATGTAGATATTCATCTTATTGCGCCCACAGAACTCAAATTGCGAACGCCGCGCAGCAGCGCTCCACGGCGCACCGTAGTAGCCTTCTACGACACCACGGTGAGGCACATCCGGCCAGTCGACCACCTCTCCCATGCGTAACTTTCCCAGCTTGGCCACCTCAAAAATTTCCATGTCAGGGAACGGATCGCGCTGAGCCGTGTCGGCATCGCTCACCTCGTCACTCAACAACTGACTGAGGGTCTGCTTTGCATAGTAGAGACCATCCTCATCGTTGGCCCACACCTCAAGTTTTTCCGCAGTAATGCGCAGAGCGTAGGCGCCAACGACATCGGCCGGCAGCTTGTCCCACATTCCTCCGCCGCAGGACGAATCGCGCAGGTGAATCACGGTCGAATTCACACGAGTCATCCCTCCACTCAGAGCAATCTCCCGGGGGACGGGATAGACCACAGAAGGCTCTGCCGCACGGCTCATGAAGAAACTCATCAGCATCATCGTCACCATGATTATGTTTTGAAAAGCTTTCACGGGGCCATCAGTTTTTTCACCAAGGGACAGAGTTCACTCACATGAGTGAGACGGAAATCCGGCTTGAGTGCGAGACATTCCTCGCGCCACCGCGTTGCCTCCGCTGCCCATGCGGCATTGATGATGCGCACGCCGGCCTCGTGCGCCATACGGATGTCGCTGGGCATATCTCCCACGTAAATGAGCTCGGATGCAGAGAGCTTCCAAGTATTCAGGAGAGAGGTGAGCTGCTCAGCCTTGTTGTTATGGGATGGAGTTCCGTAGAGTACTCGTTGAAAAGAGTTTTCCATACCGTAGCGACGAAGGGTAGGAAGCGCCGTGTAATGTTCTTTTCCGGTGATAACAGCGAGAAGCAAACCCATGCCACGCAATTCCTCCAGAGTCTCACGTATGCCTTCCACCGGTCCGGGAGCCATGCGAGTATGTAATCTTTCATAGACCTCCACCAACTTCGCAATCGGGAGGCGTTCATCCTCCGGATCCATTCCCAGAAGTTGTCCCAACACCCCTCGGTCGCTCACACCAAACTTCTCTTCCACTTCTTGAGCACTCGGCAGCCTCCCCGTCAATTCCCGAGTGCAGCGGCGGTATGCCTCCACACACAACGAATGGGTATCCCCCAATGTCCCGTCCATATCAAATGTCAAAGCTCGCAGCATATGTCCTTCTCCCCGGAGGGTACCATAAAATTCGCTCATCATCAAGCTTCCATCATGACTTCTTCTGTGATCCTGCCCCAAAATTTGCTTTTCAAGGCAAAGAGGAGAATGATATAATGTGTGCGCCGGAGAGCTACGCCATGTTAGAAAACAAACGCCGCACCAAAGAGCGCCAACCCGTGGAAAAAGAATCCCCTTGGGGGAGTCTGCTTCGCCGCTCGTCGCGGGAAGATCCTTCGCGCAATCTCCCTCCGGAGGATGATACCGAGGCCGGGTACATGGGGGAGCAGGGAGCAGGGCACACAAGAGACCTGTGGAGCCGGCTCAATTTTTGGTCGATTTTTGCAACAACCATCTTCCTGCTTTTTGCGGGGGGCATGGCTCTTCTGGTCGTGCAGATGTGGAACCCACAAGATACAGGAGATATAGCCGGCTTTGAGGACAAGGGGGCCCCCAAGGATCTCACGTTAACCCTCAAAAACGCAGGAGGCGCAGAGGTATCTTTTACCGAAGGAGAAATCAATCGCTACCTGAGGGACTCTTGCAGTATGCGCCAGGGGGGAATTTTTTCTCTCATTGCCCACGAACGCGGCGTAGCCCTCCGTATCCAGGACGGATACGCGGAATTGGTGATTGACCGCCTGCTGAGCACCCACCTGCACCAGACCACATCCGTACACCTGAGCTTTGCACGCGAGATGCGCAATGGGGTACCCGCACTGCGCGTTGATTTTCGTGGGGGAGAACCCATACTGGGTTCTCTGCCGTGCGGCGGGAGCATCGGGAAGGTCAACATACCTCAGAGACTGATGGAGATGCTCCGTCCTGCTCTCAAAACCATGCTGGACTGTTACCCCGATTTTCTGCGCCTTGTTGAGCAGTACGGATACTACCCGGAATTCACCGCAAGTCGTAACGGCGAGGAAGGACGTGTTCGACTCATCCCTTATTCTTCTTCTCCCTTTTGACACACCGAAAAAGCTTACCCTCAAGCGCCATGACGGAACCTCCTATGGATGAATCAAGTAACGTACCTAGAAAAGCAAAGGTCACCTTGCTACATTACGTTCCTTATTACCTCTACAAGCTGCTATGCATCTTCCTCAAGTGCACGGATGTCCGGCTGATAGCCCTAGGCGGGAGGGTCTTGGGCTACATCGTGTGGCTCTTCGCGGCTCGGCGGCGGCGTATTGTGGCTCGCAACCTGCGCATCGTGATCGATCCGACTCTGCGCGGACGCAAGTTATCCTCGATGATTCGGCGCAACATGGTTCGAACCACGATGAACCTTGCTTGTTCCCTCAAAACGGGACTTATGAAACAGAGAGAGATGGAAAAATTTATCCACGTGGAAGGAGGAGAACATTTTGAGCATTGTGGATCAAACGGCCATACCGTGGTCTCCTGCATTCCTCATGCCGGCAACTGGGAGGTACTCGCACGCATACGGCCCTTATTCCACCGCGTGCCTCGATATGCCTCCATGTACCGACGCCTCGCCAATCCGCTTCTGGAAGAGTTTGTGTATCAATCTCGTACCCGGTACGGATGTGAGATGTACAGTAAAGAAGACGGTCTGAGAGAGATACTCAAACTGGCACGCAACGGTGGTCTGCTGGGCGTGCTCAGTGATCAATTTACGGCGGAAGGCATCTATGTGCCCTACTTTGGGAAGGTTACGGGGGTGACCCCCCTGCCCGCCCTCATATACAAGCGTTGCAAAGGCAAGGGACACCTCTTCTCTGTTTTTACCCGCAACACGGCTCTGGGACACTGGGATGCCGTGCTGGGACGTGAGATCTA
>CANPXA010000067.1 GCA_947585525.1 uncultured Akkermansia sp.
CCCGGACCGGAGGTGGACATGCAGACCCCCACCTTCCCGGTGAGCCTTCCGTAACCCTCCGCCGCAAACCCACCCCCTTGCTCGTGGCGGGGCAGGATGGTCCTTATCGAAGGTTCTTTGCTGAGCGCCTGATGAATGGGCATGCTGGCTCCGCCCGGATAGGCAAAGACGACTTCAACTCCCTCCCTCACTAAACTCTCCACGAGGACTTCGGCTCCCGTCATCTTCTTATCTCTTTGCTGGTTTTCTTCTTTGCTCATAATAAATCTCGCACTCGTACCGCCCGGGTGAGGATTTTCCCCTCCCACACAGGCTGCCCCGCATTCTAGCAAATATCAACCCTTTTGAAAAGCCTAGATTTCAGTTTAAGACAATCTGACACACACGAGTCCCAATAAAATCTTTTCTGCGCTTATTCAACCCATTCCTCTATTCGTCGTAGCTGACGTTAGCACTCAATAATTGGTGAGGGAGCCGGGATGGGAGATGGCGCCTTTTTGCATATTTTCATACATACGCCGCACCTGGGTACCCTTTCTGGCTTTCTCTGAGTAGAAAAAGGAGTACTTACCATCGACATCTCGCAGGACGTACCAGTGTTCGATGGGCCATTTGTGTCCTTCCGTATAAAATTGGGAGAGCAAGAGCTCGATATCCGGGAGGTCGGCCCAATCGTCCAAATCGAGCTCATCACCGTTGGTTGTTCGGAGACGACCGTTCCAACGCCAGGCATCGAGCACCCAGACGTGCGGCCAAGCTGCATCTTTCTGAGCAATATACACGCAGTTGTGTTCGGAGGCGTGGCCTTGATCACGCACACAGCAACCAATGCGGAAAAATTGGAGGTGCCGTCGGCGCAGTTCACGGTACATATCGTGCTGGTAGTGCCAGCAGAGACCGCGGTCTTGGCGTTTCAAATTGACAAGGGAGTTGCCGAACCAACCGGGAAAGTTGGAGCCATTGACCCGTGAAATTCCGGCCGCCGCTTTGTAGGCTGTATCTGCGAGCCATCGGGCCTCATCCTGGGCGGCTTGGGAAGTCTGTTGCTCCTCGGGAAGTAGTTTGAGCAGGTTCTCGTAAAGAGTGTGACGTCGTTCGGTCACGAGTTTAGTTGTTGCGTAATTAGGCGGCGGAGGAGAGCACGCTATGAGAGCGAAACTCATCAGGACTACTACCCATATACGGCGCATAGACATGGGCGCATTGTAGCATGAGGAGTGGGGGATGGCAAGCACTCCATTCGGAACAGGTGTGATTGTAGGTGCGTTTGTCCTGTACGACGCGTGATACACCGGCGGCGCTCCCCGGTTATCCTTATGAACAATTGTATGACACCCGCTTCATACTCCGACCGAAAAATTGCACTTTGGACTCGTCGTCCCGATGTTCACAGGGGCTCTTTTCGTTCGGTGAAGAAAAACCCCCGGCGTGACGGTACGTGCGTCAATGTGTCTGTGACTCGGTTTATCAGAGCCCGTAGCAGATGAGGACAAGCATGACGGCTGCAGCGAATAGACGGTACCAGCCGAAAATGGAAAGGCTGTGGCGATTGAGGTAACCCACCATCCATTTAACGGCGACGATAGAGCTTGCCCAGGCTACGAAGGTGCCGATGAGCATGGAGGTCCAGCCGATCTGTTGCACCATGTCAGTTCCGTATTTGACGGCATCATGAGCGGTGGCTGCACCGAGGGTGATGAGACCGAGCAGGAAGCTGAATTCCACGGCGGCAGAGAGACTGAGTCCAACCGCGAGACCGCCGAGCATCGTCATGAGACTACGGCTCACACCGGGGCACATGGCAACGCATTGCATGAGACCGACGGCAAACGCGCCCCGAGGAGAGAGTTGCTCAAGGGAATGACCTTCGTTCTTTCGTCCGCTCTTTTCACGTTGGCGCACGTACAGCAGGATGGCGATGCCGCCCACGGCCCATGCGAGCATGACCACGCGAGCATTAAACAGGTAGTTTTTGATGAACCCCGAGCAGAGCAGACCCACGACCGCCGCGGGGATGAAGGCAATGACGAGATTGATGAGCAGATGCAAACCCGAAACGTCTTTTCCCAACAGACCTTGCCACATTTGAACGACTCGACGGCGGTAAAGACCGAGAACGGCGAGGATAGCTCCCCCCTGGATGCAAATCTCAAAGGCGCTGAGAGCAGGCGACTCGTCGATTCCCACGAGGTACTGGGCAATGATGAGGTGACCGGTGGAACTCACAGGTAGATATTCCGTGAGGCCTTCCACAATACCCAACACCACGGCTTCCCACCATTCCAACATAGCGAAAATCAGCGCAGAGTATGGCGGAAGTTATCCGATGTCTTCAGCGAAGCGATAAACTCGACCAGCACATCTACCGTGGCCATCACATCACCCAAATCGGCTGTCTCCACCGGGCTGTGCATATAGCGCAGCGGGAGGGAAAGGTTGGTGGAGGGCACGCCCTCGCGGGAACGGAAAATGGAGTCTGTATTGGTGCCCGTAGCGCGCCCGGAGGTTTCGCGTTGGAGCGGGAGCTTAGCTCGGGAGACGACTTGCTCGATGCGCGAGTTGATCTTGGGGTGGCAAGCGGGTCCGATGCAGAGGCAGGGACCTGCGCCCAGTTTCACCTCACCGTAGCGGGTGGGAGCAAGACCGGGTGTGTCGGTGGCATGAGTTACGTCCAAGCAGATGGCAGCATCCGGGTGGATGCGGTAGGTGAGCATCTGTGCTCCATAGCAGCCTACTTCCTCCTGCACACTGTTGGCAAAGACAATGTTCCATGCGGGAGAAATTTTGCGTTCGTGGAGGGCTCGAGCTGTTTCAGCAATGATGTAACCGCAGAGACGGTCATCCAACGCGCGGCACACGAGGCGTCCGCCTTCATTGAGCATGAGCGGACCATCACAATAGACGGCGCGGTCTCCTACGCGCAGACCCAGCTTTTCCACTTCGTCTTTGTTTCGGCATCCGAGATCCACGTACAGCTCCCAGAGCTTGGGCGCCTTGTCCTGATCCTCCCGGATGTGGATCGCCGTGTTGCCGATGATACCGGTCACTTCTCCCTTGGCGCCGAAGAAGCGCAGGCGGCGACCACGAGCTATGGCTACATCCGAGCCGCCGAGGCGTTCCACGTACGCGAAACCATCATCGGTGATGTGGCGGATGGAGAAACCGATTTCATCGGCATGCGCATCGAGCATGAGCGTTGGGGCGTTTTTTTGCTTGCTGCGCAGGGTTGCCCAGGTGGATCCATAGGCGTCGCACTCCTGAGAGTCGGTGTAAGGCGCCACGTAGTCGGCCCAGATTCTCTGAGCTTGTATCTCCATACCGGTAGGGGATGGAGTGTCGAGGATTTTGTAGAGAAAATCAGTAGATGACAGATGGGAATTTTTTTTCATAAGAGGAAGGGGTCAGACATTACGATAGGCTATGTCACTGCGGCGCTGGCTACCGTCAAAGTCTATCTTGGCGGTCTCGGCGTGAGCTGCCTTGCGGGCGGCGTCCAGAGTGTCTCCCGTGGCAACGATGGCGAGCACACGACCCCCGGCCGTTTGCCATTCATCGCCCACTCGCTTGGTGCCGCAGTGGAAGACGCGCGCGGCACAATCATCCAGTCCGTGGATGGTATCGCCGCTGTGGGAAGAGGAGGGATAGCCGGCAGAAGCGAGGATGCAGCAGACGCTCCAACCCTCCCGGAAGGAGATAAGCTCCGGCTTAAATTCGCCGCGCGCACCCGCCATGCAAAAGCCCGCCAGATCTCCGTGCAGCAGCGGCATCACAGCTTCGCATTCCGGATCCCCGAAGCGGCAGTTGTATTCAATCACTTTCGGTCCCTCCGGAGTGAGCATGAGTCCAAAGTAGAGGAATCCGCGGTAGGGAAGATGATCCTTCCGCAGCCCCGCTACCGTCGGTGCCACGATGGTCTGCTCGATGCAGCGCAGGGTGTCTCCATCCGTCAGACGGCGAGAAGCCACAGCTCCCATGCCACCGGTGTTAGGTCCCTCGTCTCCATCCTTGAGGCGCTTATAGTCGCGTGCGGGACAGAGGATAAGATAATTGTCATCACAGACTGCGGCAAAAATGGAGATCTCGGGTCCGGTCAGATATTCCTCCACAAGCAAGTGCCCTTCGCCGAAACGCTTGCGGGTGAAAACCTCGTCCAAAAACTCTTCAGCCTGGGCAGCATCCGCACAGACGGCTACACCCTTGCCGGCAGCCAAACCATCGAACTTTAAAACGGTGGGATACCGGTCGCCGATGGCTTGAAGAGCGGTCTCGCGGTCCTGCACGGCGACGGCTCGTCCGGTCGGTATGCCATGGCGGTTCATAAATTTCTTGGCGAATTCTTTGGAAGCTTCCAGTTGTGCACTTTCTTTGGGCGGTCCCCAACAGGGAATCCCCGCGGCGGCACATCGGTTAGCCAGACCCTCGCCTTTCACGAGATAACTTTCCTCGCCCGCAACGCAGAGGTCAATTTTGTTGGCCATCATCCAGCTGATGAGCTCATCCATGTCATGAGCCGGGATGGGCTGAGCCGTTTGAAGAATGGCATCGCTGCCGGGGAAAGAAAACAATTGGGGGTTTCCGGGGGATGCTGCCAGGGTTTCCACCAAGGCTTGCTCGCGCCCTCCTTTTCCAATGACGGCGATTTTCATAGCGCGACCATCCTACCAGCTCCTCGCCGCTGATGCAACCCTTTTTTCCATGTCTTGCCTTCATGTTCTCCCGGTGGTATAATCCTCCTCATGCAGGAGAAGGTGACGTTGTTACGCGACGTTTCGCGCTCGTTCTTTTTATCAGTATCTGCTCTGCCCGCGGAGATGAGGTCCGCTGTCGGTTTGGCCTACCTGCTTGCTCGTGCGACGGACAGTGCAGCCGATGCAAGGGATATTCCCCTGAATCGGAGACTCGTTGCCTTGGAAAGGATGCGAGCAGCCATTGCGGGGGAGAGTAAGTGGGAGCCGTTGACGAAAGAGTTTTGTGCAGGCGCGGACAAACCGGCGGAGGCAGAGCTGCTCTCCGGATTTGGAGAGTTGCTGCCACTACTTGAAAAGTTGCCGAGCCCTCAGCCGGAACTCGTGCGCAGTGTGCTAGCCACCATCATCAAAGGACAGCAGTGGGACCTTACCTTTTTCGAAGAACATAACTGCGTGCTCTCTGATGAGCAGACGCGTCTCTACACTTACAGGGTGGCCGGTTGTGTGGGACGTTTCTGGACTCAGCTGGGAGTCAGCGCCTTGGGAGAGAAATTCTGTGATCCCGCTCAAACGGACGCCATGCAGGAAATCGCCGCTCGCTATGGCTGTGGATTGCAACTCGTCAATATCCTGCGAGATCGGGAGGAAGATGCCCGCAGGGGGCGGAGCTACCTGTGTTCTGACCCTGCGGAGTGGTTGCGCCGTGCAGAAAACTACTTGAGGGACGGAGTGAGATATGCGCACAACCTGCGTCAATTCCGGGTGAGGTATGCAAGTTTGTTGCCGGCCCTGCTGGGACTCAAAACTCTCGCCGCCATCCGGCGAGCCAAATCCGGGAAGAGAGTCAAGATATCTCGCCTCGCGGTTTACAGCTCCATGCTGCGCGCATTTTTCTCCTGCCTTTAGGGCGAATCTTGCCTCAGGTGCAGAAGGTTCTTGAGCCGCTTCGCCAGCGTTACTTTTGCCGCACTGGACACCTTGTCCGTAAACAGGAGCCCTGACAAGTGGTCGCACTCATGTTGCAAGCAGCGCGCGAGAAGCCCGCCACAGTCGATCTCCAGGACCTTGCCGTCCAGCTTGTGCAAGGTAGCTTTCACCCGGCTGGGACGCGATACGCGGGAGCGCACTCCGCGAACGCTCAGGCAGCCTTCGGTGCAGAGCTCCTGCTTGCCATAAGGTTCCAGAACGGGGTTGATAAAGACGAGGGGCATGATGCTGCGCATGGGTTGTTGCTTTCCGTTCACAGTGATAATTTTGTCCTCCTCGGCAGCGTCTTCTTCTTCAGGGATGTCAATGGCAACAAGTTGCAACCCGAGCCCTACCTGAGGAGCGGCGAGACCGATTCCCTCCGCAGCGTACATGGTCTCAAGCATGTTCACTGCGAGTGTGTTTAATTCCAAGTCAACCTTTTCAACCGGAGCACACGGCTCCCTCAGCACCGGATCCCCATACTGTCTGATTGAAAGCAACATAGTCGTACTGCCGATATTCTAGCACATACGCAACTTGCTGTCAAATCGTGCAGCTCTTCCGGCGGGGTAAACGCATTTGAGAGAGGTTCATCAATAGAGAGAGTACTCTTATTGATTAATATCATCGTTGATGCGTATCAAAAATCATGACGACGAGCGGTCATCATGATGATGGTTCTCAAAAAGCCTTCTCGTTCGCCAAATTCGCGGCGTAGCCGCCGAACATTATCAACAAATCGTAAATCGTAATTCGTCCATCGTAAATAGGCAAACGTATTTTTCAAATGCGTTTGCCCTAGCTTTCCCCGGCAGGATTATGCCTTGACTAGGGAAGGCAATTCGTGTACCCTCGGAGCATGTACAAGGCTCCTGCAAAGGTGAATTTGTCTCTTCGAGTAAAGAGGCAGCGAGAGGATGGATATCACGAGGTCGATATGATCATGGCCAAGTTGGATTTGGCGGATGAATTAGAGTTCCACAACTCGCGCACGACGACGTTGCTGTGCGATGCTCCCGGCGTGCCGACGGACGAGAGTAACTTGGTGGTTCGGGCGATTCAGGAGTTTGAAAAACACTACGGACGTAAGGCGAAGCAGCGCATCACGCTTACGAAACATATTCCCCATGCAGCAGGATTGGGGGGAGGTTCGTCGGATGCGGCTACAACGTTGCTGGCAGTTAATGAGATACTGGGCACGCAGTACAGTCCGGAAGAACTGGCTGAAATGGCAGCAGCGGTCGGAAGCGATGTGCCGTTTTTTTTGAATCCGGTGATCAGTCGATGCACCGGACGGGGAGAGAAGGTGCGTCCCATGGTTCCCTTCATGGAGTGGACGAGTCCGATTGTGCTCCTTAAACCCCGGTTCGGGGTATCCACGGCGTGGGCGTACGGAGCATGGGGAAGCTCCAGACGGCTGAAGGACGTGCCGTATGATGTCCAGGAAACGCGGGGGTTGAGAATGAGTAATGATCTGGAAAGGCCCGTTTTTGAAAAATTCCCTTTCTTGGGGTTGATGAAGAAGTGGCTCCTTGAAAGACCCGGAGTGACCGCGGCTCTTCTCTGTGGGAGCGGAGCGTGTATGTTCGCGCTCACAGAGACGCCGGAGCAAGCCGCTCAGGTTGCGGTTGATGCGAAAGAGGAGCTGGATCCTACGCTCTTCACCTACTGCGGTATTGTCAATCCCCAATGATTTCTTCCTCGCCGGCTGACCCCACCAATCTACGCCTGTTGGCCGTAGCGGAGGATCGCCTTGACGGATTTTATGAGCAGCCTTTTCGCGCCCTATCCGAACGCAGCGACATACCGGAGGCGGAGGTGAGGGAGAGAATTATCGCCATGATACGCGCCGGCGTGGTGCGAGCCGTGCGGCAGACCGTGCCGAGTTCGGTGCAGGGAGTTGCGTGCCTCGTGGCGTGGAAGGTAGCGTCGTCCCGGGAGAAGGATGCTTTTGATTGGCTGGCGGAGCATGATCCCGCTACGGGGCATATTGCACTGAGGGAACCGGAGCTCCCTTCGGAACCGGGTGCGGATTACCGCCTATGGACAACCCTGCGCTTGCCGCGTGCCGATGATGATTTACAGGCTCACTGTCGTAAGCTGGCGTCTCACATCGGAGCGGAGGCCTTTGCCTGTATGCCTGCAGTAGGGATGTTCCGTCTGTCGGTGGGACACGTCCGTCGGGCGGGAGTGGCTCCCGGTACGCTGGAGGAAAAGGAACCGGTGATGCAGCTCACCCGTCCGGCACAACTCACAGAGACGGAGCAGCGCGTGATTGCCGCTCTGCGCTCGCCGCTCAGCGTGGAGGAGTTGGAAGATGAGGTGTCTCCGTGGAGGCGGCGAGCAGAAATGTCGGGAGAGAGTCTTGCGGACTTGTGCCGTGTGGCGCAATCCCTCGCACAGAGACGTCTCCTGGGACGGTTTGCCGTCATTTTAGAGCACACCGCTGCAGAAGTGCGAGTAGCGGCGGGCACGGGTGCGGCGGCGCTGCTCATGTGGCGCGTTCAGCCGGGTCTGGAGGAGCGAGCCGGGGGAATTTGCGCGCAACATGTCTGTATGACTCATTGTTACTGGCGTAGTGGAACGGATGTTTTCGGAGGAGCGCAGATCATGGGAATGGTGCATGCGGCAGATCGGGAAGGGGTGTTGATGCACAAGGCCGCTATCGATGCGCAACTGGAGCGGCGTGGAATACGAGTGACGGGGACTCAGGTGATGCACACGGTGCGCGCTCGCGTGCGTACATCGCTCCTTGACTTTCCGGCG
>CANPXA010000068.1 GCA_947585525.1 uncultured Akkermansia sp.
CCCGGCTCCGGTGAGGGCAGAGATGGGGAGGATCTCGATCTTGGGGAAACGTTGGCGCAGAATGCTCAGATTAGGCTCTGCCGTTTCCGTTATGTCCATCTTGTTGGCAATGATAACCCAGGGGTGGGAGGCAAGCTCTTCGGAGTACAGCTTGATCTCCGTGCGCAGAGTCTGAATGGCCTCCACGGGATCGTGCTCCAACCCGGTCATATCCACCACAAAGAGCAATACCTTACAGCGCATGATGTGCCGCAGGAACTCGTGACCGAGCCCCCGATTGCGCGAAGCCCCCTCAATGATGCCCGGTATGTCCGCCACCACACAGCGGGTGTAGTCATCTCTCTGGACAACACCGACCACGGGTTGGAGTGTGGTGAAAGGATAGGCGGCCACCTTGGGAGTAGCACGAGACAGGGCACCAAGTAAGGAACTCTTGCCGGCATTAGGATAACCCACCAAACCCGCATCGGCTATGCGGCGCAGCTCCAAAAAAAAGACCCCGCTCTGTGCCTCGGTTCCGTTCTCAAATACGGTAGGCGCACGATCCGTTGCCGTGCGGAAGTGCCAATTGCCACGCCCTCCTTTCCCTCCCTCGCACAAGACGAATGTCTGCCCCTCCTCCGTGAGATCCGCTATCTGTTCGAGTTGAAGATCCTCCCCCTCCTTTTCCATCCAGGTGGCTTCCTGCATAGTTGCCGCATTACTTCGGTAAACGATGGTGCCGGGTGGCACCTTGCCAACCACAGTCTTGCCATTCCTTCCGTGCTTAAGCGCGTGCATCCCCGGCATCCCGTCCGTCGCCACCAACTTGGGATCAAAAAAGTATTGTCTCAAATCATTCACGCCACTGCTCACCTCCAACACAACATCTCCTCCATCTCCTCCATCTCCCCCGTCCGGTCCCCCTCGCGGCACAAATTTTTCCCTCCGGAAACTGGCCAGACCATTCCCTCCCTTCCCCGCTTTCGCGTATATCCGTATGTGATCCACAAACATATCGCCAGCTTAGCCCATCCTTCCCCCCTTGTCAAGCTACACCCCAGGGCAACCGCATTAGAAAATGCGGTTGCTATGTACGATTTACGATATGGGGAGTTCGGCGGCTACGCCGCGAATTTGACGAACGAGAAGGGTTCTTCAAAGTCGTCATTATGATGACCTCTTTCGTCATGATTTTTGATGCGCATCAACTGTGATATCAGTCAATAAGAGCTTTCTCACTGTTGATTAACCTCTCTCAAATGCGTTTGAAAGAACACCTCATGGTTTCAAAAAAACACCGAAGAACTGTAATAAAACGCATAACATCTCTTTTGAAAAGAAGTGTCAAATCAAATTCACGTAACCATTTGTTGTTAAAACAGCCAACTGATATATGTTTTTCTTTTTATCGCGTGATCCATGTTATCTTTTTTTGCGATATATTTGCCTTTACGTTTGATTGTCAATCAGCAACAACTTTGCTGCCTGTCTATCGCTTTTCAAAAGAGATATACTGCCGGGCAAATTGCATAACAGCTCGAAAGATGAAGTTTCTCAAGCAAAAGGTTCGTAAGATAGGAGCAAAAATCATAACATCTATTTTCCTTTTTCCCTTTCCCAAGCTGCGACGGGATGTGAAACGAGCATTACAGAGCGGGGGGCTGATCCTCGACACAATTTGGAGGTATCGCCACGGGGAACCGAAGAATTTCAAGTATTACCTTTCTCTCCTTGTTTGCGTAAGAAACGAGGGTAAGAACATAGCGGAGTGGATTGAGTATCACCTTCTGCAGGGAGTCGAGCACTTCTACATCTACGACAACGACAGTGAGGATGACACACAGCAGGTGCTTCTTCCCTACGTTGAGCGTGGACTTGTTTCCGTTGTCTTTTGCCACGGACGTGGGAAGCAGATAGCCATGTACCGCGATGCTATCAAAAAATTTCGTGATGAGACGCGTTGGTTGGGAATCATTGATTGCGATGAGTTCTTCCTTTTGAAGGACAATAAAAAGTTGATCGATTATATCCATGACTACGAACAATTCTCCCAGTTCCT
This sequence comes from uncultured Akkermansia sp., assembly GCA_947585525.1. Taxonomy (GTDB): domain Bacteria; phylum Verrucomicrobiota; class Verrucomicrobiia; order Verrucomicrobiales; family Akkermansiaceae; genus Akkermansia. The sequence goes on from CANPXA010000068.1 coordinate 2,042, forward strand.
CGTCCATTGGGTTCTCTACGGCAGTTCCGGAAGAAAGGAACGAGGAGAGGGACTCGTCATTGAGCGTTTTAGGAAACACGCGGATCGTGTTTCTTCGCACACAAAAGCCATTCTCAATCCCCGAAAAGTTTGGGCGGCTGATATTCATTATTGCTACGTCATCGGCAAATCATGCAACGAGGCCAAGAAGTCTGTTCATCGTATCCGCGATTACAGCAAGGAAACTCCCGTTGCGAATTCCATCCGTATTAATCATTACTGCTGCAAATCCTGGGAAGAATTCCTAGGGAAACGACTTCGAAGTGATGCAACTATTCCCAACGATTTGAACGAAAGATGTACGGACGATTTTTTCAGAGGGTTAGATCACAACGAGGTCACAGATCCCCCGGAATTAATGGATCCCTACGCAGAGAAAATACGCACAGCTTTGGGAATGCCTCCACGGGGATAAGAAACCGCAACACGTCTGCCTCCACCAAATTTCTCCCTTGGAAACTAGCCGGCTTATTCCCTCTCGACCTCGCCTTCGCGTATATCCGTATGCGATCCACAACCATGCATCGAGCCAATCGACACCCTCGTTTGTTCAGGTAACCTGTTGCATTTAATTTTGTGATCCTCAATATCCAAAGTCCAATATCTTTTCTAGCTGTGAAATCGTTTTTGTAGGGTTGAATCTTTCCAAAGCCTTCGTAGCTTTTCGTATTTTATCTCGTCTCTCAGATGGCTTACCCACTACGTTTCTCAATGTCTGTGCCAAGGACTTTGGATTCCCTGCCTCAAACAGGTAGCCGGCTTCGCCATCCAAGAGTATTTCTGCGGGGGCGGAAGGAACATCCGAACTTACTGCAGGAACACCAAGGGATTGAGCCTCAATCAGTACTTGCCCAAACCCTTCCCCAACCTGTTGCAAAGAAGAGAGAATAAGTGCGGAGGCTTTGCTCATAACGGGGTAGGGATTATCCAGCCGTCCGGTAAAGATGATACATGCGCCTATCCCTTCATCCATGGCGAGCCTTTCAAGTTCAGACCGTTGAGCCCCTTCCCCGACAATGACAAGGCGGTACCCTGGGTACTCCTTGTTAAACAGAGCAAAACCTCGAATAACAGAAGGAACGTCTTTATCAAACTCATTCAAACGCTGCACCGCAACAAAGTAAGGTTGTGGATAGATAGGCGCATTTACATGACTTAGTTGACAGGTTTTCTCCGCTTCAATCGGATTGTAGATACAACATATCTTATCCATCCATTCTGGGTAGACCTGCTTGAAGTCGCGCTCAAAGGCATGACTCAGACATATCATGCGGTCGTAAATGCCAAGGTGCTTTTTTTTCACCCGATCCATGAAAAAAACAATGCTCCCGTGGCAAAAACCAATCTTTTTTTGTGGTAACCTTCGCAAGAAGGAGGCACAGGCAAAATTATGAAAATCAATCAAAACGTCAAAACCTGCCGCGAGTCGTTCAAGGCTTCTGTTTATATCGTACTCCATGCGAGTGCGATAAATTCTGTAGATCCAACGGGCTATGAAATTGCGCTTTCTTCGTTGTTTGATTTTCTTATCGACCACATAGAGAGGAATCTTTTGTTCCTTGAAAAAATTGAGAAAAAAAGGATCCTTCACCTGTGTCAAACAAACCACCGCACAGGTGTACTTGCCCGTGTCTTGCAACCGTCTTAGGTACGTTAACAAGACTTTTTCAACGCCTCCCATCACAATTTGGTTCATGAAGAAAAGGAGACTTCTTCCCTCATGATCAGGAGAAGCTACCGTGGTTGGTAGAGAAGAGGTATCTGGGAATTTCCATAAGCCTTTCAATATGGTCAACCATCGCTTCCTTCTCTTTCTCCGTACCGCTTTGCAACGTAGGGTGGAGAGCTGATGAGATGAACCAAGAATACCTTCAAGCTCATCGTAGTAGTTAGGTTCGCTGAGATTCTCTATACTAATGAAGTTGCGTAGGCAGAAATCTGCAACAGCGGTACACTCTTCCTCGCTGCATTTCTTCGCAAGGCAAAAGTCCATGATATCTTTCGCGGCAACGAGGGAATCGGCTTTGCGCTTGGCGGCGCGCATCGTATCGCGAGTCGTGCTTTCTTTTCTTAGCACGTAGTGGTATACCGCCGATGCCGCCGTCGCAATCTTTTCCGTGTAAAAGCATACCTGAACAGAAAAAGGATTATCTTCCCAATAAATTCCTTCTGAGAAAGTGATACTGTGCTGCCGCAAGAAATCTGTCCGGTAGAGTTTATCGCACGGTCCACCGTGAGGCAGTGCATTCACTCGTTCGGCAAAAGTATTCAGCGTGGCGTCCGGAGCGACACTGTTTTGTCGTACTCGCTTGGGTGACTCGCAGCAAGTAGCTCCGATCACAACGTCCACCGCGCTGCATTGTGCCTTCGCATATAGAATCTCTAAGAAATCTGCTGAAAGGTAATCGTCCGCATCCATGAACGAAATATACTTCCCATGCGCTTCTCGTAGCCCGTAGTTACGAGCTGTCCCTTGCCCCCGGTTCTCCTGCGAGAATACGTGGATGCGGGGGTCTCGTGCGGCATAGTCTGCTAAGATCTCTGCACTTCCATCCGTACTGCCGTCGTTGATGCAGATGGCCTCCCAATCACCAAAGGTCTGTCCAAGCAGGCTATCCAAACACTCTTTCAGATGAGGCTCTGAATTATATACAGGGATAATAACACTTATCTCCGGCTGGGTATGAATCTGGTCTGGGGAAGGGGAGGATGTCATTACGAGGACTTGTGGGCAAGCCGGACATCTCATGACACCCCTTGCTCCTCCTGATTATCTCTTTTTGAATGAGATGAGCAGAGGATATGTGAACAATTTGTTATATGTCAGACGATAATGATGTCATGTATTGCAAAATAGCGCAGAATACATGCCGTAAAAATCCCCTAACATAATTTTCTCTAGTAATTTTTATTCAAGGAGTACATGATTTTAGGCTTGATTATCTCATTCAAAAAGAGATAATCAAAGGGCGAGGATAGGAAAAGGCAGATACAACGATCGGACATGATTAGATGGTTAGACCTAGGAAAGGTAAACGAGCGCTTTCGCACAGAAATTGATGCTCGGATCAAGGGCGTGCTGGACTCCGGCTGGTACCTGCAGGGCAAAGAAAACGAGAGTTTCTGCGAACACTTTGCAATGTTCTGCGGTACGAAACATGCGCTCGGCGTAGCCAATGGATTGGAAGCCCTGGCTCTCATTATTCGCGCGTACGGTTTCGGAGTAGGGGACGAAATCATTGTGCCTGCCAACACCTTTATCGCCTCCATCCTTGCTATCTCGCAGAATGGGTGCACTCCGGTGCTCGTAGAACCTGATCCCGCCACGTATTGCATTGATCCCGCGCGAATCGAAGCTGCCATTACTCCACACACAAAGGCCATCATGGTAGTGCATCTCTACGGGCAAGCAACGCCGATGCAACAGGTGGAGGAGGTTGCGCAACGGCATGGACTTAAGGTTATTGAGGACGCCGCGCAGGCGCACGGGGCGATGTACCGGGGAAAACGCGTAGGCAATCTCGGGGATGCTGCGGCGTTCTCTTTTTATCCCGGTAAGAATTTGGGTGCCATGGGAGACGCTGGCGGTATCACCACCAATGATACGGCGCTTTATGAAAAAGTGAAAGCTCTGGCCAACTACGGTTCCGACTACAAATACCACCACATCTACAAAGGAACCAACTCGCGACTCGATGAGTTGCAAGCCGCTGTGCTGGATGTACGTCTTTCTCACCTGGACGCAGACAATACACGACGGCGCGAGGTAGCGCACTACTACCGACAGAACATTACAAACCCCCTCATTTCCTTGCCGGAAGTGTACGACGAGGAGGCACACGTATGGCACGTTTTTGCTGTGCGTTGCAAGCAGCGTGATAACTTGCAGCAGTACCTCAAGAACCACGGTATCGAGACAAATATCCACTACCCCACCCCTCCTCACAAACAAGGAGCGTACAGTGAATGGGCGACACGATCATATCCCATCACTGAACAAATCCACCGCGAGGTTCTAAGTCTACCCATCAGCCCCGTGCTCACGGATGATGAAGTACAGGAGGTTATATCGGCACTCAATATGTGGAAATGTACTGAGTTTCTGGCATGAAACGAGAATAACAATTAACATAGTTTCCCAACGTGTCCACCGAACCTCCAACTTCCGATACACCCGTTGTATCCGTTCTTATTCCCGCGTTCAATCATGAGAAATATGTCGAGGAAACGATTCTCTCCATCATCGCCCAGACGTACGGGAACATAGAGCTTATTATCATTGACGACGGCTCATCGGATACCACATGGGAGAAAGTGCAAAAATTACGTACGCTTTGCGAAGAGCGTTTCGTCCGTGTTGTGATGAAAACCCAGGCAAATGCCGGCACGTGTATAACACTTAACCGCCTATTGGCGGATGCAGAGGGGGAATATATTTACCTCATAGCCTCGGACGATGCAGCGAAGCCAAATGCTATTGAAAAATTGACAGCGTATTTAAAGGTGCATCCACAAGATGTCCTTGTTGTCGGCGACAACGAAATCATCAATTCCGACTCTCAACGAATCGGTTGGGACTCTAAGCAACGTGTTTGCCCCCTAAAAAAGGCAAAATATACAACTTTTGCCCGTTTTCTGCGCACCAAGGAAAAACTAGCAGCCGGAAATCTTTACGCGATGCTGCTTCGCAGTAACTTTATCCCAAATGGGTATCTCACACGCACAAAAGCGCTCCGGCAATTTTCTTATACTCCTGAGGCTCCGCTGGAAGATTATTATCAACATCTGCAATTGAGCAAATTGGGCAACTTTGGATTCTTGGACGAGATCCTCTTTTCTTACAGATGGCACGAAAATAATACATGCAAACAAAAAGAAAGGATGTTTGATTACTGCCAACGTACTCGTTCGTTTGAAAAGAAAATCGTCGAACAGATGGATGATCAGCATTTCGCTGAAATATATCGTCGGGTACTTAACCCGATCAAAAACATCTTCACAATCGGAAGATTGATGAAATGCTATAAAATACGCAAAAAGCACGAAAGATTGACGGTTCTCTCCGTCTTGAATCACGATTTCATCCTCCGAAAGAGAGCCTTTGGAAAAAGATGAGGAATAGGAAGAGAGCTCATTTGTTTGAATCAAGGATATGAAAGTAGACCTCGAAATTTCTTGCTCAACTGATGCGTCGCACTCCCTGCTGCACTTTGCCACGCACGGGGATCATAATGGCAAACTGGTAGCACTGGAGAAAGGGGAGGACTTCCCTTTCGACATTAAACGCGTCTATTACATCTGGGGAACGGCAGCTCACGCTGTACGTGGCAAACACGCGCACCGGCAGCTTGAGCAGGTCATTGTTTGCACTTCCGGCTCTTGTGATTTCATTTTAGACGATGGGAAAACTCGCACTACGGTGCACCTAGATGATCCCGCTGTTGGGCTGCATATCCGCTCCAACATATGGCGCGAGTTTACCAATTTCAGCCCCGATTGCGTCGTCATGGTCCTTGCCAGTGAGCATTACAACGAAGCGGACTATATCCGCGACTATCAACAATTTCTCAAGGAGGTGAAGGCATGATTCATCCATTGTCAGACGTACAGAGCAAGCATATTGGCGACGGGACTAATATTTGGCAGTTCTGCGTGGTATTACCGGGAGCGGTCATAGGGAAGGACTGCAACATCTGCTCACACTGTTTTATTGAAAATGATGTAGTAATTGGCGATCGCGTCACCGTCAAGTGTGGTGTGCAAATATGGGATGGAATGAGAATTGAAGACGATGTGTTCATCGGACCCAATGTGACATTCAGCAATGATCGTTACCCGAAATCTCGGAACAAGAACTGGAAACTTGAACCGGTCATCCTCAAAAAAGGTGCCGTTATCGGGGCCGGCGCCACAATCTTACCCGGAGTTACGATAGGGGAAGGAGCAATGATCGGAGCAGGTGCTGTTGTGACAATGGATGTGGAAGCGAGCCAAAAAGTTATAGATAAAAGAAAATACAGGATGCCATGAGTCTGCTTCAAAACATCATTGATCTTGCGCGCGGCAAGAAAAGACTAGCAATTAACGATTCCCCCCTTTACATTTTCAACAAGTTATCCAAGGGATACAAAAAAATTGCAACTCTCGTCCGCGATAAAGCGCAGAAAGGGCAAAAGACCTATGTTGGATTTGTATTCATGGGGAATCTTTCCGGGTCTCCGTCAATTTCGCTGGAGGCGCAGGAAAAAGATTTGGCGAGTTTTTAAGAATAGATAGTTAATGTTACAG
>CANPXA010000069.1 GCA_947585525.1 uncultured Akkermansia sp.
GGTACAATTGCATACAACAATATACAGGGGGGGGGTATAAAGCCCGTGCAAATTGTGCTGGATGGAGGACGCCTTGAATGCCAGAGCGGGCTTTTGGCCCACGGCACCCAAAATCGTACGGGAGCAGCAGATGTCACGGTGAAGAATCACGGTGAATTTAATCTGAGTAACGGTATGCAGGCAGGTTATGGCTTTTCGGGTGGTAAGGCGGTGGTGAATTTATCCGTGGAGGAGAACGGGAAGGTCACGCATCGTGGCTTTCTGGGAAAATCAAATTGTGAGCGAGACTACGTGAAAGAGCCGGGCGGTTCCTACAAGAAGGATGAATCGGGAAATTTTATTCCCGTGTACAGCGACCCCGGTTCCTACGAGGTGACCATTAATGTTGCGGGCTCCAACGCGGTTTACGAATTGGCAGCAGGTTTCATCGGAGGCAAAGAAAACACGGAGAAAACCGGGACTGAGCTGGGGAACAAAATTCACATTACCGTCGGACAAGGCGGTCTGTTTAAGCAAACAGGCGGCACGCTGGCGGTGGGAGACGAGCTGCAGAAGGAAATCTCGGTGCAAACAGGCGGTATTTTTGAACAAACAGGAGGAGACAATAACGCGGATATTACCGTGACCGGGGAATACAAGATGACCGGCGGCACAATCAACGGTGACATGATCATTGGAACCGGAGGTGTTGCCAAGCAAGACAACGGTACGATTTCGAAAACAGCAAGCTTAACTGTTCAAGGCGAATTTACCATGTCTGGGGGCGTTAATATGTCTGACATCACAATCGAGGGAGGCACCTTTTCTCACGATGCAGGTCAGATAGGTCAAGCAGCTCAAGAAGGCCGAGTAGAAGTTACGATAACGTCCGGAAAATACGAGATGGCCGGTGGCACGGTGAACGCCGTGGTGACGGTGCAAGGTGACGGCGCTTTTGAACAAACAGAAGGAGACAATAACGCGGATATTACCGTGACCGGAGAATACAAGATGACCGGTGGCACGGTAAACGGCGTGCTGAACGTCAAAGAAAGCGGAAATTGGCTGCTCAACGGCGGCACGGTGAACGGAGACATGACCATCGGATCCGGGGGAGTTGCCGAGCAAGACAACGGTGCGATTTCAGAAAAAGCCCGTCTGACTGTTCGGGGGCAATTCACCATGTCCGGGGGCACTAATGCGTCCGGCATGAAAATCGATGGCGGCACCTTTACCCACGATGCCGGTCGGATCGGTCAGGAGGGTCAAGGAAGTCAAGTAGAGGTTACGATAACGTCCGGAGAGTACACGCTGCAAGGACACGCGGAGTTGGTGAATGCGCACGTGACACTCAACCAAGGAACTTTCTCAGCCGGGCAGGGAAGCACCCTCACGGACGTGACGCTGGATATCAAGGGAGGAGAGGCAAGCATGCACAATTCTATTTTGCAGGACAGTACCGTCCATGTGGCGGATGGGCTCACCTTCACTATTTCCGGTTCAACAGCTCACGTGAGTGGCTCCACGATCGACCTGCAACAAGGTGCTACCCTGGAATTGAAGGAGGATGCCGAGCTTACCATGGAGGAGCTCCACCTCTCAGCTGAAGGCAGCCAAGTGAATCAAGAGAGCGGGATCTTCGCCGGCAATATCACGCTGGATGGGGAAACTACATACAACCAGAGTGGTGGCGCTGCGAAGGCGGACGAGGTGACGGTGCGCGGTTCCTACACACTGGGTGTGGACGGTGTGCTGACAAATGCGGATGGTGGAGCAACGCAGGTGGATGTGCAAGAGGGCGGGTCTTTCACCCAAGAAGGGACGCTGAGCGCGGAGGTGAACGTGGATGGAGAGGGCTCTTCTTATACCCAACAGGCAGGACTCACCGGCAATGTGGTGGTGGGAAACGGGGCTTTATTCACTCAGGGGAATGTGATCACGGGTGATGTGACGGTACAATCCGGTGGTCAGGTGAAACAGCAACAGGATGCCGAGTCACCCACAAGCGTGTCGGGAACCGTTTCTGTGGATGGTGAAGACTCCGTGTTTGAGCAGGGCGGCTCCATCAACGGTGGTGTGAATGTGACCGGAGGGGCCTCATTCTCCCAGAAGCACGATGTGCTGGGCAAGGTAGTAACTCAGAACTCAACGTACACGCAGGAAAGCGGGCAGATTTCCGGTGGCGTTTCCGTGGACGGAAGCGGCGCGAATTTCACTCAAAAGGGAACCATAAGCTCCGCCACACCGGAAGAAATCGCAGTAGTTGTCAGCGGAGGCGCTTCCTTCACTCACGATGCCTCAGGCACCACGATGGGCGACGTGGAGTTGAATAGCGCTGATTCGCGGTACAACCTGGCAGGAACCATTACGGGAGATGTCGCTGTCAAAGGCGGCTCGTTCACGCAATCCGACGGCACCATATCCCAGGATGTGTCGGTTACAGGCGGCACGTACGAGCAACAGGCGGGCAAAGTGGTGGGTGCGGTTGTTGTCAACGGAGGCACTTTCTCCCAATCGCAGGCGGAGGGAACGGTAGGCAGTATCGATTTGCAAAATGGCACAGTCACTCAAAACGGTACCGTCTCCGGAGACGTGTCGGTGGTCAAGGGTTCCTATACGCAGGATGGCATTGTGAATGGCAACGTCTCGGTTTTCGGTGGCGATTACACCCTTCAAGGTGAAGGGACCGTTGGCGGAACATTGACAGTGTCCGGCGGAACAGTCACACAACAAGGCGCCACCACGGGCTTGGTCTCGGTGGAGGGCGGGGAGTACCATACGGCTGACGGGGCCCTCCTCAACGGAGGCCTCCAGGTCTCTGCCGGTTCTGTCAACTTGGATGGCACGACTATCTCCGCCGATGTGAATGTCACCGGCGGCACGGTGAATCAACAGGGAGCGACCATGACCGGCGCGCTGAATATCACCGGCGGCACATGGAAGCAAACCGCCGGCGACCATTCCGGCAGTATCACGATAACCGGAAGCGAAGCTGCGTACGATTTCTCAGGAGGCACGATATCAGGGTCACTTGTGGTGGACCGGGGAGCATCATTCACACTAGGGAACGGAACAGATATGTCCGAGGCAAAAGATGTGACGGTGCGTGATGGTTCGACCTTCACGATTGCCGGTGCACCGAGCGGGAAGATAACGCTCTCCTTGGATTCAGCCAATCTCGTGACGAAAGCGGCAGCGGAGATGGATGTGACCATGAGTGGAACCGCGAGCTACGATATGGGTGGTCAGAAGATGGACGGCAGCATCCTTCTCCATGGAGGTTCCTTGCAGAACGCCTCTGACTTTGCCGGTTCCATCAGCCTGGAGACAGCGCAAGCCACCACGAAACTCGGGGGAATGGACGCACAGTACCTCTCGCAGATTGTCCTGATGGGATCAGGTTCGCAGATCACCGAACTCAAGGAAGGCAGTACGCTCACATTCAAGGACGCAACGAACACGGTCCTCGTCAGTTCTGCCAACACAGGAGTCGATGCGCAGGCGATTGTTGTATTCGACGGAGGGAATGGTACGGTGAATTTCGAAGGGTCGGGGAAACTGGTCGTCAATTTCGAAACCACGTTACTGCTCGACATTCTGGATGAGAATGGCAACATAGATATTACTTTCCTCTTCACCAACGGATCTTTTGCCGATGGGAATTTGAGCGATAGGATCGTGCTGGGCAGCGGTCTGGAGAGTGAGAAGAGTACGGACTACAAAAAAGCAGAGGGAGGACGAGTAAAACTCCATGTGAACACGGAAGGTATCTGGTTTGCCTCCAAACACCTAGGAGAAACGGATCTGAAGGAATTCAGCAACCATCACAAAGTTATTTTGGATGCTGACATGAGCATTAACATGAACGATGGTGATGTCACCGTGAGGCAGCTAAGCGCCGTTGCCGCGAAAACGCCAACACTCACGGTAACCGGGAATGGCGACCATGCGCTCATTCTTGAAAACAAGTCCTCGATCGAAGAGGTGGACAACGGCGCCACCATCGTGAACGGAAACATCGTGGTGACGGGAGCGGATGTGAAAAAGACCGGCGGCTCGAAGATGACGATCAGCGGCCGCATAACAGGAAACCAGACGCTGGCAATTGAAGAAGGTATTTTGGAATTGGTCGGCACAGGAAATTCTTTCAAGACACTGACTTTCGGCGCTTCCGGCAGCCTGATGCTCAGCGGTGATCTCACCCTCAACGGTGGAAGCAATTGGGGCACCGCAACCGGAGCCATTACCGGTGGCGGCACCTTGGTGCAGGACGGCGGCAGTCTGACGATGGGAAACATCGCCCTTGCGGTCAATTTGATGGCGAAGGACGGGGCTCAGATAACGCACGGTGCGGGCGACATCACAGGCAACATTACGGTGGATGGCGCCTCATCCACTTTCACACAGGGTGCGGGGAAAGTCGCAGGCAATGTGGAACTGTCCAACGGCGGCTCCTACGTAGCGGAAAATTCGGGCGGTATCGAGGGCAATGTCATTGCCTCCGGATCCGGCACAACACTCACTTTGGACGGCTCCTCAGTGACCGGCAGTGTGGAGCTCTCTGAGCAAGCTACCATGAAAGGTGGTTCCTCTGATGCCCAAATTACCGGGCATGTCACCTTGGGTGACAAAGCTCAGGTGGAAGGCGGGAAGGGAACCATCACCGTTGACGGCGTCTTAACTCTGAGTGGCAGTGGCGCAATTGTAAAGGGAATCCTGGCGGTTGCCGGAGACGTCACCCTGTCCGGCAGCAAGGCATCATTTACCGCAGAGCAAGGCAGCAGTATCGGTGGGCACCTCATCCTGGGCAATTCCACTGAAGCGACATACTCCGGCACGCTGACCGGAGGAGCACAGGTCTCCGGTGAAGGCGCCCATCTGACTCTTTCTACCGGTGCAGAGGTAGGGGAGGTGCAGCTTTCCGGTATCGATGCAAAGCTGACGCTTACAGACACGGCAGAGGTCGGGAAAGTACTGGTAACCGGCAGTGGAGCCCAAGTGGATTTACAGGGTTTTGGAGGAGAGGGCACCCTGATTGAGTTGGAAACCGGATCGTTGGCTAACGCAAATGCTTTCACCGGCGATGTAAAGATCGACACCCACGAGGGCGGTGAGGTAGAGTTGGGTAACTTGAATGCAGCAACCATCACCCAAGTGCATGTACACAGTACGACCGGAGTCTATTACACCGGCTTGGCAGATGGTAGCACGCTCACTTTCACCGGGACGGATAACATGATTACCGTAGGGAGGGATAGCGTAGGCATTGGCGGCAAAGCCAAGAATTCTGTGTTTTCCTTCAACGGTTCAGGCTTTATAGGATTTGAAAAAGAAGCGCAGGTGACGCTGCAGTTTGAGTCAGCGGTGTATGAAGCCTTTGCCAGTGGCGAGCTGGAGCTGTGGTTTTCCAACGGTAGCTTCGATATTTCCGGTATGTCTGAGGGGCAAATCCTCGAGTGGGCCAAGCAACATTTCCTGCTACCGACCGGCTCGGGCTTTGAATTCTCGTATTTTTCAGCTGTCCAGGAGAATGATGCACGGTTGACCATCACTGCCCGCAGCGACTCTGACTCAAAAGTGCTCACACCTGACGAAACGTTATCCACAGAAGAGCTTGAGGGAGCCTCCAAAGTGGTGATTGTGACGGACACAACTCTGAGTTCAAAGGAGGACGCCACAGTGCGGCAGTTAGATGGCGGAGGTAATCTCACCGTGAAAAATGACGGGGCTGGTGCCATGAAGTTGAAATTGCGGAACGAGAACTTCGTGAATGATGACGTGCAAAACTACAATGGTGACACCGTCTTCTCCGGCAATATTGATGCGACTCAGAGTGAAGGTATCGTGGATATCGTCAAGGAAGGCGATGCTTCGCTGGAACTGCGTGGCAATGTGACAACCAACGGCAAGATCCAGGTGAGTGAGGGAACCCTCACACTCTCGGGCACGGGCACGGCAGAGGCCAATTCTGTTCAAATTAAGCCTGACGCCGTGCTGGATGTGAACAACAAGCTGATCCTTAGGGGTGAAACAACGCTCGATAACGGGACTCTGCTCAGCAGCAATCATAGCGGCGAAATGACCATCAAGGATAGGCTGACTCTCGGCAGTGATTTGAAGCTGGAAAATGGAGGGCCTGCTATAGATCTTATAAACGAGACTAGTGTTCTCACGGTTGACGGTGGAGATCTACAACTAGCGGCTCTGAGTGGCGATGGCAAACTGGAGGCAGGTGAGAGCAACAAGGAAGGCTTAATCACCATTTCCGGAAATAACAAAAACAAAGGAGACTTCCACGGCACCGTTGACGGATCAGTGAAGGAGCTCATCATCACCGGGTCCGACACGGAGCAAACCTTCACCGGCGTAGATGCCAGCAATACCAAGCTGAATGTTTCCGGCGATGAGTCCAAGGTCATACTCGATGGCGGTTCGTTCAAGGAATTGGAGAGTCAAGGCACTGTGGTGTTGAAACAGGACAATGTGGTGACCGTTGGTGGAGATGTGAGTTTGATCGGCAGCTCGCGCACAGAGTTCAATGTGCAAGCAAACCAAGCGACCGAAAACGCTATGCTCGTCAGTGATGGTACGATCCATCTGACCAGCGGAGCCGATCTTTTCGTACACCTCATCGATGAAGTTCCCTCGTCCTCAGAGGAGCTGAGCATTGTTCTCATGCAAGGTGAACGAGGTGTGACTATGGATGACAACTTGGTTACAGAGAGCGGTGAGCTCAGCAGCTTGGAGGTGATATGGGACGAAAAGATCGGAGACATTATCGATCTCTATTACGAGAATGTGAGAGTGGAAGCGCTGGTACTGACAGAGGATGCTCAAGCCGACAAGGGCACGGAAGAAAACGGAATAGCCACCTATGCTGCCCAAGAATCCCGAGCTCAGACGGGAAGCCCAACTCAGGTACTCTTCAAGGCAGACCTGAGGAAGAATGATTCTTCCGACAATCCCTTTGTAAACGCCTCGGGTACTTCCAACTCCCGGGCGGGTGCGGATATGCTCTACAATGCGACCTATCCTGATCCTACCGGCACCGCCCCGGAATTGCTGGAACTGGCCGCCCGCGTGAACAAACTGATCTCTGAAGGGAAAACTTCCGCCGCCCAGCACGCCATGGCCGCAGTGGCAGGCAGTGTCATTCCCTCACTCGGAGCGGCTCAGCGCGACGCTGCAAAACGGCAAATTGCCGCCACGATGGCTCACGCTTTTGCTCTGAGCTATGAGATGCCCTTTGAAAAGGTCCATACCGCACATATGTGGGTGGAGGGGAATGGCAGCGTGGCTTCTATGGATCGCAGTGGCGATGAAGGCGGGTACGAACACCGCACTTGGGGCGCTTCCTGCGGAGCCGATATGGCGCTGAGCAAGAAGACGGCGATCGGGGTAGCTCTCACTGCCTCTTATGGTGATTGGGAGGCCGATGCAGCCGACCATGCCGATGGGGACTTGGACAACATATTCGTGAGCCTGTACCTGCACACGACAAACAAGCGCCTGCACCACAGCTTCGGCGTGATGGCAGGCTTTGCGGACGCTTCCTTCGACCGCACCGTGAATATGGACGGAGGAGCCTACCGCACCACCGGCAGTACGGATGGCATCAGCTTGGGCGCTTCCTATGAGCTTGCTTATGATATCCCGCTCAATGAAGAGAAAACCTCTATCTTGCAACCGCTGGTCGGTATATCGGTGGTGACCAGCTCCATGGATGCTTACAATGAAGGCGGAGCCAGCGGGGTCGGGCTGCATGTGGATGACCAGAAGTCCACGGTGACAACTCTTACTGCGGGCGCACGGTCCATCAACGATCTGGCTCGTGCTTTAGGCTTCCGTTCGATGCTGGAACTGCGAGCCAACATTGCCATCGACATGGGCGATGACCGAGGCGAGGCCAATGTCTCTTTCCTGGGGAACCCCGGTTACGCTGCCAAGGTGCGCTCGGCCGAATTGGGCAATGTCGGCGCTCAGTTCGGTGCAGGACTGCGCATCCCGATGAGCAAGAAGTCTGTTCTCTTCATCAATGGCGACGCGGATTTCCGAAGCGGCAGTACCACGTGGGGCGCGAATGTAGGGGTGCAGTGGGGATTCTGAACGAGGAAAGGCATAAGAACGGCACACTTGTCCACGGAGGCGGGATTCGTCCCGGCTCCGTGTTTGCTCCGCATCTCCGCGCGCAAACGCGCTAAAATAAATCGTAGTTCAAGTCATGGACGATGGACAAGACGCCCGACGGTCCCGTGTAGGGCGCACGCGTAGCGGGCGGTAAGGGCGGTTGGACAAAAGCGCAGCTTTTGCCCGCAGGGCGCTGAGG
>CANPXA010000070.1 GCA_947585525.1 uncultured Akkermansia sp.
GGTCAAGTCCCGCAGGTATCGCGGCGCCAGGAAAGGCAGCGGGAGGCGCTCCACTGTCCGGGAGCTGTGGGAGAGTTTCCGAGGTAACCGTAGAGGAGGACGCTGCCATTGCGCGAGAAGAGGTCACGACTCTGAGATGCCAGAGCGCCCATACCCATGAGAGCCACGGGCAGGTGATGGTTCGCACGCAGCCACTCAAGCGCGCTATTCAGGTCTTGCTCTGTGTGCGGGGTGAAGGCCACCTTGAGCACATCGGCTCCGCAAGCGACGGCGCGTTTTTCCAGATCGGACAGCAGCTCCCGAGTGGGTGTCCCGACAAAGTCATGGTAGGAACCGATGACGCTCACGCCCCGCTCATGAGCCTCTTTCAACAAATCCCCTGCGTGCCCTGCTTGCGCAAGTTCCCAATCCATCGCCACGACGGCGGGCAACAACGAACGCACCACAGCGACGCGCTCCTCTTCCGGCACCTCGCATTGTCCGCCTTCGCTTCTATGCCGGAAAGTAACGAGGAGAGGCAAAGGACAGAGTTCCCGTAACGGGAGCGTCCGTCGATCCGCCGGCAAGGCATCCACGCGCAACTCGACGAGGTCGGCATCAGTCGGTTGCAAGGCACGCCAAGTCGTTTCATCGGAGACAACACCGACGACACGAGGAAGAGGGGATGAGAGGAGGTCTATTTTCATGATTGGCCTTTTTGCATCTCCTTGCTACGAATTTCACCGCTGAGCTTCATCGCACAAAAGTCCGGTCCGCACATGGAGCAGAAGTGAGCGCGCTTAGCGTTGGCGTGCGGGAGGGTGAGGTCGTGATATTCTCTCGCGCGCTGCGGATCCAACGAGAGATTGAATTGATCTTCCCAGCGGAACTCAAACCGCGCCTTGGCCAGGGCATTGTCGCGCAACTGGGCGGCAGGGTGTCCCTTGGCCAGATCTGCTGCATGAGCCGCCAATTTGTATGTCACCACAGCTTCGCGCACGTCCTCGGCATCCGGCAGACCGAGGTGTTCCTTGCGGGTGACGTAGCAGAGCATGGCGCAGCCGCGTTGGGCGATGAGCGCCCCGCCGATGGCTCCGGTGATGTGGTCATACCCGGGGGCGATATCGGTGGGCAAAGGACCGAGAGTGTAGAAGGGAGCCTCGTGGCACCAATCGAGCTGCTTGCGCATATTCTCGGGAATCAGGTGGAGCGGCACATGACCCGGTCCCTCGTTCATGACCTGCACTCCCGCCGCCCAAGCTGAGCGCGTGAGTTCGCCCTGCACCTCGAGCTCCGCAAGCTGTGGGAAGTCATTCGCATCCGCTATACTGCCGGGGCGCAGACCATCCCCTATGGAAACGGCTACATCGTAGGTGGCCAGGATACGACATATTTCCTCCCAATGGGTGTAGAGAAAATTCTCCTCATCGTGCAGCATCATCCACTTCGCCATGATGGAGCCGCCGCGGGACACGATACCGGTGGCACGATTTGCGGTAAACGGGACAAAACGGTGCAGCAGTCCGGCGTGTAACGTGACGTAATCCACCCCCTGACGCGCCTGCTCAAGAAGAGTGTCACGGAAGGTGTCCCATGAGAGATCGCCGACGCGACCGGAGCATTTTTCGAGGGCTTGGTAGATGGGGACGGTGCCGATGGGCACCGGGCTGTTGCGCAAAATTCCCTCCCGCGTGTTGTGGATCTGCGCGCCCGTGGAGAGATCCATCACGGTGTCAGCGCCCCAATGCACGGCGTGAAGCAATTTTTCCACCTCCTTGTCAATATCAGAAGTAACGGCTGAATTGCCGATGTTGGCGTTAATCTTGCAGAGGAAGCGGCGACCGATAATCATGGGCTCTGCCTCCGGGTGATTGATGTTTGCCGGGATGAGTGCGCGTCCTGACGCGATCTCATCACGCACCATTTCCGCCGTATAGTACGCCGGCGCGTGCAGTCCGGTTCGCTCCGCAAACTCTGCCGGATGTCTGTAATTCAGATCCGCGCGACGAGTCAGGCTCCCAGGCGTAAAATCCTGCTGTGCCTCCAGCGCCGAGGGACGGGGCATCCCCGTGCCCAACTCATCCAGCAATAATTGCGCTTCCTCTGGACGCGTCTTCTCCACGGGAAAACGGTCATAAACGGCTTTATACGCCTCCTCCCGGCCGAGATTCTCCCGGATGGCTACATATTCCATCTCCGGTGTGATAAGGCCGCGTAGGGCATAGGAACGCTGTGTGGGCGGGAGGGAGGGATCGGCGGCACACAGGGCTCCCTCTGTCCCCTTCTCCGGGAGAACATCGGCACGAGAAAGAATCCACGGCTTTCGCAATTGGGGCAGTCCCCGCTGCACATCGCAGGTGATGTCAGGATCACCCCACGGACCGGAGCAATCGTAGATACGCACCGGCTCATTCTTTTCCGTGCTTCCATCCGGAAAGATGGAATCCTCCAAAACGACCTCGCGCATAGGGACGCGGATGTCGGGGTAAATTTTCCCAGGAACGTAAACACGTCTGCTACCCGGGAACTGCAAATCAGGCCTTCTCATGAGGCATGATTCTACTCCATTTCGACGCGTATGAAAAGCACGATTTCATGGACGATGGACGATGTACTATGGACGATGGTGGGAGCTAGCGCGCCGTGGGCGCGGGATATGCGATGCGCAAGCATTGGTGGTGGGGAAAATTCGTTGGCGGTTTTTATGAGGAAAGCGACCGGAGGAGCAAGACGCCTGTGGCGCCTATTTACGATTTTCGATTCGAATGCTAGCGCGCCGATGGTGCGGGGAGGCAAAGCCGCCGAGGGATCGGGGGCGGATTAGACAACGCGCAAGCGTTGCCCGAAGGGCGCTGAGGTAGTGCGGTACCGAAGCGTCAAAGCGAATGAGCAACGGAATTTGAGGAGCGAATGCGCGGAAAAGCAGACACGGTGTGAACGCCGGTGTCATACGTTCCGTACGAGCAAGCGGCACCACGAACCTCGAACACCGAAACTCGCCGTTTATTGAGCGCCGGCTGCACGGAGAGCAGCTGCGGTATCCGCATGGTGATCCTCGACAGCCTTCATCAGCGCTGTCTCTCCGTCATCATCGCGCAGGTTGGGGTCTGCCCCGGCTGTCAGAAGAGCCTGCACCACGGCGGTGAAACCATCATTAGCAGCATCCATAAGGGCTGTTTTCCCCTCGTGATCGCGGTGGTTGGGCTGCGCCCCATTGGCGAGCAACACCTGCACTGCCGCGAGATTTCCCTTGTCTGCCGCTTCCATGAGAGCGGTCTCACCATCGGCATCCGTGCAGTCAACAGCAGTTCCACCCGCGAGGAGTTGCTTCAAGGCAGTATCTCCGTTGCAAGCGGCACGGAAGACGGCTTTGAGTCCGGCTTTGCCGGTAAGTGCAGCAGGAGCCGCGGGCTGAGGGGCAGGAGTCGGTGACTGGGCGGCAGCGCGCAATGCTGCTGCTGTGTCGGCGTAGCCTTCTTCTTTGGCCATATCCAACGCCGTATCGCCATCGTTATCTTTCAGCGAAGCATCAGCGCCGGACGCCAGCAGGAGCTGTACAACAGCCGTACGTCCTTCATCCGCCGCATACATCAAAGCGGTCTTTCCATCATGATCCTTGAGATTCACCTGGGCGCCGTTGCGCAGCAAAATCTGCACGGCAGCGAGGTTTCCTTTATCAGCTGCCTCCATCAACGCTGTCTCTCCGTCATCATCTGTCGTATCTACCGGGATGCCACCGGCGATGAGCTGCTTCAGCATGGGCTCACCACCATTTGCTGCACGCAGGACAGCCTTATGCGCATCTCCGGCATCGGCCCAAGCCAACCCGGGTGTGAGTGACGCAGCGAGTACGGTCAATCCGATTATCCATTTTGTCTTCATCATCGTAATGTCGTATAGAGTTAATCCATCTGCCAACTTGTACTATAGACACTCTTCAGCCTCCTGACAAGAAAAAAATGAAGACGGAGCCTGGGCGCCTAGAGGCGCCTATTTACGATCTACGATTTACGATTTGAATGTTAGCGCACTTCGCGCGGGATCTACGGTGCTTTGGCATCGGTGATAGGAAAAATCGTAGGCGGATTGTTGATTAGAAAGGGGCGGGGCGCCTAGCGGCGCCTGATGGACGATGTTTGTAAAAAAACCGCAGCAGGGCGAACCTGCTGCGGGATAAAATGTGGATCAGCCTTATCGGCTCCGTGTCATCCTCAATTGGCCAGTCCGTCTTCGGGGAAGAGTCCAGGAGCAGCCGCGCTGTTCTCGGCGGGATTGGTTTCCGCTCCACGATTGCGGACGGGTTTGCCGGTAGCATCGATGATGTCAGCCGTCACGAAGATTGTGAGATTCTTACGGATGTGGGACTCGGCATTGCTGCGGAAGAAGCGTCCGATCAGCGGCAGATCACCAAATACAGGCACTTTGTCCTCCACCTTCTGTACCTTGTCCTCGATCATTCCACCAATGGCCACCGTGTGACCATCGTAAAGCGACAGGGTCGTGTTAACCATCTTGCGGGAGAACACCGGCATATCAATACGGTTTTCTGTGAGCACGATCGTCTCAATGAGGTTATTGGTGGCAATTCCCGAGATAATCGGAGAACCGTAGTTAATAAAACCCTCAAAGTCGACGATTCGCACGATGAACCGATTGAAGGTGATAATGTTATCGCTCGGCTTAGAATCGACTTTAATGACCATCACGAGACCTACCTCTTCAATGGCCCAATCTGAAGGATTGGCCGGCGCAGCCACAGGAACAGACATGGCAACATTACCGTTGGTGGAGCTACCATTAGTAACGCCGCCGTTCTGCGGAATATCCGGATCGTCGTATGCGACCGCATAGATGAAGCGACGCACCACCTCAATACGCGCACCACCTGCATCCTCAATTCGAGTCTCCACGCGCGGATCATCAGGAGTTTCCTCCACCTCTGCCCCCGGGGTGAGGACGAGAGAAGGCGCATTCATCATGTCAACCCCCTGTTTCTGAGAAAGCCCGCGCATGATCATCTGGAACGAGCCGGAATCGTAGATACCGGAAAGGGAAAGAATGCCAGGAGCAACGTGGGCATTGTCCCTCGAAGTAGCTGCCGGGGAGCCCCCTTGGAGCAAGGTGTCCATGTTGGATGCTGAAATTGCACCCGTACCCGAGCGGAGTCCGCCCGTCATGAGACCCTCCGAGATGATGTCATCATTGCTGTGGAGACCGCTGCCATGGGTGACCGGCCAAGTACCGTTCCCATTTGTGTAGTTGTTAGCGAAAGCGCTCCCACCGCTCGTGACGAAGTCGTTGTAGGTACGACCGGGCTGTGAGTTTGCCCCTGTCACGCCGCCGAGGTAGGCGGATCCATTGTTTGAGACGGAGAAGGGATTGACAACCCAGTCAAAGGAGAGCTCCTCATCGTTCGTTTGAGTCACCTCCACAAACTTAGTCGTCACCTTCACCATCTGCGGCTGCTTGGAGCGGAAGCTGAACAACGCATCCTCGATCGTCTCCAAATTCTCCGGCGTATTGCGCACGGTGAGCATCTCAAGTTGACGATTGTACTTAGCGTCTGCCCCCTTGCCTTCAAACTGCACGCCCATGCTCTTGAGGGTAGCTTTGGCGTCTATCTTGGTAGAGTTGCTGCTGCCGGATGCGAAAGCCTCCTCCTCATCATCATCGCCACCGCCCTCTTCATCTCCACCTTCAAAGAATGAGGGTGGCACATTGCGCCAAATGCGGGTTTCGAGGACTTTAGCCGCAGGATCATTTGCCATATAGATATTCACGCCGCGGTCACTCACATTGAAGATGCAGTTGGCGTTCATGCACACCTCCTGCAACAGATCGCGCAACTTGACATCTGAAAGGCTCAGGGAAACCTCCGGTTCAGGAACAGGTCCCGTAGCTACAGGAGCCGCAGGAGCGGGTGCGCTTTCCTCCTCTTCTCCCTCGGTGTCCTCATCCTCGGTGTCCTCGTCTTCATCATCTGAAGCAGCAGGCGCGGCAACAGGCG
Organism: uncultured Akkermansia sp.; assembly: GCA_947585525.1. Classification (GTDB taxonomy): domain Bacteria; phylum Verrucomicrobiota; class Verrucomicrobiia; order Verrucomicrobiales; family Akkermansiaceae; genus Akkermansia. The sequence goes on from CANPXA010000070.1 coordinate 5,987, forward strand.
CGGGCACTGCCGAAGGACGCACGTAATTCACGTTCACGGAACCCTCCCCACTCTTGCGAAGCTCACCACGTATGAACTGCACGACTTCACTGATGGGGGTGTTCTCGAAGGTAGCGCGCGCGATACGCACATTGTCCAACGCATCGTTCACCTTGATCTGGTTTTCCGAGAGCTGAGGACCATTTTTGCTCACCGTGGGACCGTTTTCGCTGTCCACGATGGTCGGTAACTGCTCTTCCCATGCGGCATCCACCTCCGCAAGAGCCTTGGAACGATAGGAATCATACGCAGCTCTGTAGTAGTTGGCGCGGCGTTTGCTAACCGCCTCCTGTCCACGACGGGCTGCCTCGTTGTAGGGATCGATGCGCAACACGTTGTTGAATTCCGCATACGCCTCATCATACTTGCCGAGTTCGTAATACCCCCATGCGAGGTTAAGCAAACGGTTGACCTCGTCCACATTCTTAACGTGCTCCGGCGTGAGGGCGGGGTTGTTACGCACCGGGTCACGCAGCAGAGAAAGTTCCTTACGAGCACGGGCATTGGACGGCTCCCTCTGGAGCACATCCAGCAAAAGCTGTTCCGCATCATCATAACGCCCCACCTTGGCGTACTCCATCGCCACTGCAATGGACGCATCCGATATGCTCTTTCGAATGAACTCCTGAAGATTGCGCGTCGCGGGTGCGTGAGGCACACGATCCCAGGCCTGACGATACTTCTCTAGGGCCTCGGAATAACGACCTTCTTTGTAGGCCGTGCGTCCTTCCTGGAGGAGCTGTAAGGCAGCATCGCGTTCTGCCCGACGGCGAGCAGCTTCACGAGAATTGATGCTGTCCTGCATTCCGTCCTGCCCGGCATACATAGCCGAAGGACCGACCTCACTGTAACCGGCGGCCGTGGACGTGGTCAGGTAGCCCTCCGTTCCCGCATAACCGAGGGAACAAGCGAGCGAAAAACCGACCGCTAGCATCTTGGTGGTGGATGAATTGAGAGATGCAGTGTTCATAGTGGTGTTCTATTTATAAAAGATTTTTTTTGTTTTGTAAAGTCTGCAATTCAAAAAAAATTAAAGAAATTGGCAGATTTATTTTTTCTTATTCTTATCGGAGTTCTTTTTCGGAGTCACCGGGGTATCACTTGGGACATCGACAGGGTCTGCATGATTGACACTGGCTTTGACCTGAGTTTTCTTCTTCCCGGCGCTGGTAATTTTGACGCGTGTCTGGGGAAATCCGGGGACATCAAGCTCCTCACCCAAGCGTGCCGTAAACTCCTTGCCCTTATCGGGACCTGCAGTCATACGCAACTTCACGCTGACGTCCTGAACGGTGTGTCTTCCCTTGTTACCGGCGACGAGTTTAAATTGTTTCTCGTCATCAACAGCCGTGTAGGCATCCTTGACAATGACGGAGTAAACAGGCATACCGTTTTCCTCCGAGGCATTCTCAACAGACACCAGCTCGAAGCGCTCCTTGGCGAGCGGACCGGAAGCCGCATCGCCCAGTCCGAATTTTTGTCCTTCCTTCAATTCCATGAACTGAAGCTTACGCTGACCGTTTTCGGTGAAGACCGATATATTGACATTTTTCTCGTCAAAGTTTGAACCCAGGCTAAGTTCCAAGAGGTGCGTAATCACTTCCTTGTCTCCCACAACTTCCATCTTGATTCTTCCTTCCGATACAAACCCCGGCATACTCTTTGCGTTCGACGGATCTGTTCCGGATGAAAACTCCTCTCCGTTTGTAAAACCATCCCCATCGCTGTCGGTTTGCAGAGCCAGTGACGAACAGATGACATTATCAAGACCATGAGCGAAGAACCAGCTATTCGGCACAGGAACCGCCGGAGCCGAGGCATCCGCAGAAGGCACCTTGTGCAGCGAACGCGACTCGTTGTCCAGCAGATCAACCGCTATGTTCTTTTTCTGCGTTGCATCCGGCACCTCCCAAATAGAGGGGGCAAAAAAGAGCGGGGTGAAACGCGGCAACTTTCCATCTTTTGCTGCTGCGCGGGGCACCCAAGCCTCCTCCAAAGAAGGGGCGATATCAACCATCCGACGTACCTTGAGAGCGTCATCCTTCATCTTGGTCGCCTTTTCGGTCAACGCCGTGGCCCTGTCGTCCCCTCCCTGCACCCTTGTGAGCAGGGGGTCGTGATTTGCGGAGTTCATGACATAAACGCCACCGGCAGCCGCACCCAGACCGAGCAAGATGCCGCAGATCAAGAAGTTTCTTCCGATATTTGATGAAT
>CANPXA010000071.1 GCA_947585525.1 uncultured Akkermansia sp.
TTCGAAAAGAGAAAACCCTAAGGCGGCAAGGCGCCGGAGGCGCCTGATGTACGAATTACGAATTACGACGTACGATTTGAGAAATTCCGCGACGTCGGCGCAATTTAGCAGAGCGATAGCGCAGCAGAATTTTGGTTTACCCCAGAATTTACCCATCCCCCAAGGGTAAACGCATTTGAGGGAAGTTAATCGACGGAGAAAATGCTCTTATTGATTGATATCACCGTTGATGCCTATCAAAAAATCATGACAACAAGCGGTCATCATAATGACGACTTTGAAGACCCCTCCCACGTACATTGATGATTCAAAAAGATCTGCGCAACGCGCACATTATCAACAAATCGTAAATCAAGTCATGGACGATGTACGGTGGACAAGACGCCCGACGGTCCCGTGTAGGGCGCACGCGAAGAGGGCGGTAAGTGCGGTTGGACAAAAGCGCAGCTTTTGCCCGCAGGGCGCTGAGGCAGGGTGGTGCCGAAGCGTCAATGGACGATGTCGCAAAGCCTGCAATGCCCCCGAGGGTTCGGAGGGGGATTGGACAAAAGTGCAGCTTTTGCCCGCAGGGTGAAAACTGCCGACGGCTGTAAGGCAGGTTAGCCAAAAGCGACAGCTTTTGTCCCAACGGGATGAGGAGTCGTGAGGCGACTCCGAAGCAAACGCCGATGGGGCGGCGGTGAGTCAAAGCGGTCGACGGCCCCGGTAGGGCGCTCGCGAAGCGGGCGGTAAGACCGATTGGACAACGCGCATGCGTTGCCCGCAGGGCGAACCGCCGATGGGGCGGCGGTGAGTCAAGACGGCATGGCATAGTTCCTGACGCTTTCTAGCCAATAACCAGCATTATTTTCAAAATTCTGCTGCGCCTTCGCTCTGCTGGAACGCGCTTTGCGTGCGAATTCCCTGAAATCGTAAATCGTAAATAGGCACCTCCGGTGCCCCCGTCCATCGTACAAAACCAATGAGTTATGCCACATCATCTGCCGTTAAATACCTATTGGGCATCGCTTTTTCTTGGGACGGGTGTGTGGGACGGATGTGGTTTTCTAATGGCGGTTGACTTGCCGGCGGGGGCTGTGATATGATGGAATTCCGAGAGGGAAATGAGCGCCGAGACGAAAAAGGCACCGCGTTGGGAAATCCTTACAGCGTATTTCATGATCTACGTTGTGTGGGGGTCCACCTACTTTTTCATCGGCGAGGCGATGGACGGATTTCCTCCGTACGTGCTGGGCGGTCTGCGATTCACCGCGGCCGGCGCACTCTTGTTGGGTGTGGCGATTGCGTGCAGAGAGAACCCTTTCGACTTCGGTCTGATGCGTATTTCCATCCCCTGCGGCATGGTGATGCTCTTTGCAGATATGACGGCCATCATGCTGGCTCAGCGGTACATCAGCAGCAGTCTGGAGGCTGTGCTCGCCTCCTCCACCATGATCTGGATCACGTTGTTCAACTACCGCTCATGGAGGTATAACTTCCGAAATGCTCGCGTACCGCTTGGACTTGTTGGCGGTCTCCTGGGGGTCGTTCTGCTCTACATCCATGAACTCGTCCTACCGGAAGGCAATGGGGAGTACGGGGTCATCATCTTCCTCATGGGGATGCTTGCCTGGTCCATTGGATCTCTCTTCATCAAGTACCGCGCCTCTGCTCATGAAAACGTGAACGCCTGGAGCGGCACCGCCTGGCAAATGCTCGCGGCCGGACTCGCCTTTTGGGCAGTCTCCGCCGCCACCGGTGAAGTCCAAGATGTCCACTGGACCGAGATTCCTTGGCACGCCTGGTGGAACCTGGGCTACCTCGTGCTCTTCGGCTCGATCCTAGCCTACACGAGTTACGTGTGGCTTCTCAAAGTGCGTCCCGCCACCGAAGTCGCCACCCATGCCTACGCCAACCCCTTCATAGCTATCATACTGGGAGCTTGCTTCGGCAACGAACACATCACCCTCATCCAATGGCTCGGTCTGGCCATCATCCTCGTCAGCCTCGTCCTCATCAATGGACGCCACAAGCACCGCCGCCGATCCCGACGCGTGTGAAGTACGCCAGTTCCCCTGAAATCTGATGTTCAACTTTTAAGGGATGTGAAATTCTGCTTTAATTCGCTCACTCTATTACAAAACGCTCCCTATGCCGCACTTTTCCTCATCTCATGCTTTACGTCAGAAAGGGCTATTACGGCTTGAGCGTGCCGAGCGGGACAACGCACACGCCGTCCTCGCGTCGATAGGCAAACTGTCCCAGCCCGGTAAGCACCATCATGAAAGAAGGAGCCGGTGAACGGTCGGTATTCACGAGTGAGGCGAATTTGATGAGATTAGCTGCCCCCTCGTCCACACTTCTCAAGTCACCGCCCAGCTTAATTTCCACCAGCCCATAGCGTCCATTTCGCAGGCGTATAATAGTATCCACTTCTCTCCCGTTCCTGTCCAGGTAATGATAAACCTTGCCATCCAAGGCGTCGGCATAGATGCGTAAGTCGCGCACAGCCATATTCTCAAAGAGGTATCCCATGGTCGGCAGGTCATCAATTAACTCCTGCGGACCTGCCCCGAAAGCCGCTGCTGCGATGGAGGGATCGGTGAAATAACGTGTTTTTGCCGCTCTCAAAAGCGCTTTGGTTCGCAGGCTCGGCGACCAATTTTCTGCTTCCTCAATGACAAAAATCATTCGTAAAGCCTCCAGATAAGAAGCCACCGTATCCACAGAGATCCCTGTAATTTCATTGGCGCGTATATCCTCAACGATCTTGGTCATCTTTGCTTGTGTGCCGACGAGCCGTGCATATGAACGCAGCAGCGTTGTCGCGATTGACGCACTGCGATGAATCCCATCTGCTCTCGATACATCGATGTGTGCGATGGTGTCAAAGTATTGACGTGCTTGTCTGAGCGCGACACGCTCCGGTTGATCAATCGCACCTGGCCAACCGCCGCGAGCGATGAGGAATGACAGCATCTCCAGTTCCATGCCACATTCTGCCTCTATTTCGTGATGCCCTTCAAAAAGCGATGCGAGCGATATCTCTCCCGATGATTCACCGGATTCATACAACGACATAGGGCGCATGAGCATCCTCGCAATACGCCCGGCCCCGGAGTGATGTACTTGAGACATATCTGCCGGCACCGCCGAACCTGTCAGGATGAACTGCCCAAACTCGTTTCTCTGGTCCACTTCAAAGCGTACTGCGTCCCACAATCTCGGCGCAAGTTGCCATTCATCCAGCAATACCGGCGGCGTACCCATCAACAGTCTGCCTGGGGATGTTCTTGCCATGAGAAGATTCTGCTCCTGCCTGGCAGGATCATCCAATTTGATCACAGTATTGGCAATTTGCTCTGCCGATGTCGTCTTTCCGCACCATTTTGCGCCTTCAATGAGTACAGCTCCGCTGCTTTCCAGCATTTCTTGAAGCAATGCATCGGACACTCTTGGCCTGTAGTTTTTGGGGGGCATTATTTTACTCTCCTCTCAGATTTCATTCTATACTTATTTTAGAGATATTGCAACATTTAATCCTTGTTTTGTGATATTTTTAATCAGTGTTTTGCAGATAATCTGTTCCTTATTTTGCAAATATTTTAATCCTTCTTTTGCAGCAAAAGTTAACCGGTTAGAGTAACGGCATTTGAGAGAAATTCATTAGACGAGAAATGCTCTTATTGACTGATATCACAGTCGATACACATCAAAAACCGTGATAATCAGCGATCATTATGATGACGGATATTAAGAAGACTCTGTATCCGTTAACAATCCATAAATTTGCACAATGCGCACGTTATCAATAATTCGTAATTCGTAATTCGTAATTCGTAATTCGTAATTCGTAAATAGGCAACCGCATTTCCTAATGCGTTTGCCCCGGGTTTTCCATCCATCACCGACCTCATCCTTTCATGCCGGAAATAGTACCATCGTCATCCACTCGGAGAAGCGTCGCCGCAGGTACTCGAGGCAAGGCAGGCATACGCATGATGTCGCCGCAGAGCGCCACGAGAAAGCCGGCTCCGTTGGCTATCTCGAAATCACGCACGGTGATGCAAAATCCCTTGGGGCGCCCGCGCAAAGCTGCATTGTCCGTGAGCGAATTCTGGGTCTTTGCCATACAGACCGGAAGATCCGTCAAACCATTCTTCTCCAAAAGGGCGAGCTTCTTGCGCGCAGCGGCGGTGAGCACGACATCATCTGCCCCGTAGATCTTACAAGCGATGCAGCGCATTCTCTCTTCCACCGGGACATCCAAGCTGTACAGCGGCTTAAAGGGCTCCGGCGCGCTCGTCTCCACGCTCCGCACAACCGCCCGCGCAAGCCCCGTGGCGCCGTCGCCGCCGCGACCGAACACGTCCGCCACCTCACATGCCACCCCCAGCTGCTCGCAGAAGGACTGCACAGCTTGAATTTCCTCGGGAGTGTCCTGATCGGCAAAGAGATTGATCGCCACGGTCACGGGACGTCCGTACAATTGAGCGCTTTCGATGTGTGCCTGCAGGTTCGGCAATCCGCGTCGCACGGTTTCCGCATCCGGAACATTCAGCATATTTTTATCCACTCCTCCGTGCATTTTCAGCGCACGGATCGTCGCAACCAGCACGATGCCATCCGGCGCCAGTCCACTTTGCCGGCATTTGATATCCAAGAATTTTTCTGCTCCGAGATCAAAGGCAAAGCCTGCTTCCGTCACGGTGTACTCCGAGCAACTGAGCGCCATCCTCGTTGCTATCACCGAGTTACAGCCGTGCGCTATATTGGCAAACGGACCTCCGTGCACAAAGGCAGGCACTCCCTCCGAACTCTGCACGAGGTTCGGGTTGATGGCGTCCCGCAAGATCGCCAGCATGGCATCCGTCACCCCGAATTCACGTGCATACACGGCCTCATCTTCCTCGGTGAAACCCACGACGATGTTGTCGATGCGGCGCCGCAAGTCGGCTCGGTCCTCCGCCAGACAGAGACAAGCCATGATCTCAGAGGCCGGGGTGATGTTAAAGCCCTCTTCTCGCGGCACTCCGTTCTTATTGAGACCGACCACGATGTTGCGCAGCGCCCGGTCATTCATGTCGATCACTCGCTTCCATACCACTTTGTTCGGGGCCAACCGCGTGGTGTGGTAGAAGAGGGCATTATCCACCACGGCTGCAAGCAAGTTGTTCGCCGCCGTTATGGCAGGAAAATCCCCGTTGAAGCTCAGGTTGATGCTGTCCCCCGGAACGATGCTTGACTTCCCTCCCCCCGTGGCTCCCCCCTTGCGACCAAACACCGGCCCCATCGAGGGTTCCCTCAAAGCCAAACAGGCTTTCTTCCCTATCTTCTGCAGCCCCTGCGCCAACCCTATCGACACGGTGGTCTTCCCCTCGCCGGCAGGTGTCGGGGTCAACGCACTCACCAAAATCAACTTCCCTTTCCTCTCCCTGCCCCTCAGAGCCTCGATGCATACCTTGGCCTTGTCCCTCCCGTACGGCAACACCCACTCTTCTTTCAGGTCAAGTCTCTCTGCCATTTGCTGCGCCAGTGTCGGCGCCTTCATGTTTTCCTCGCTCATACCCCATAACATACCACACCCGACCTCGCATTGCAAGTATCGACACCCACAAGGCAGGGCAAACGCATTTGGAAATGCGTTTGCTATGTACGAATTACGAATTACGAATTACGAATTACGAATTGAATTTTAGCGCGCTTGCGCGCGGGATATGCAATGCGCAAGCATTGGTGATGGGGAAAAATCACACGCGTTTGCTACGAGAAAAGCTCACAGAACTACGTCATGCCATCTCCCTGGCTCTGCCTAAATAAATCGTAAATCGTAATTCGTAAATCGTAAATAGGCACCTCCGGTGCCCCCGTCCCTTTCTAGCTACCCCTTACGCCCATTCCCAAAAATTCCGCTACGCATCCGCTCCGCTAAACTGCGCCAACGGCGCGGAATTTTCCAAATCGTAAATCGTAAATCGTAAATCGTAAATCGTAATTCGTAATTCGTAATTCGTAATTCGTAAATAGGCACCTCCGGTGCCACCGTCCATCGTCCATGGCAAACGCATTTCCAAATGCGTTTGCCCTGGGGTTCATGGGCTTCATTGCTCCTGCGCTCGGATATATTGTATCTCCTTGTTAAGGACGGCGCCAACGCGGTGTTTGGCGAGGTACACCTGAGCAATGCTGACGCCAAGTTTGCGGTGCACCTCAATGGGTTTCATTCCACGAATAACGTTGTAATCAAATATCTGGAACTGCTTGGGAGAAACTTTCATCTTCACCCGTTCTATGGCGGCCTTCATGACGTTCTCCTGCCATTCTTTCTCCCAGATGCTCTCAAAAGAGGTTTCGCTGTGGTCGGCGATGCGTTCCAGGGGTGAATCGACAGGCACTCCGTCCGAAGTCGCTGATGAGGCGGTTGACGCCGTATCCTTCTGTCTGGCGCGGAATTGATCACTGATACGCCAGCTGGTCACCTTCCAGAGCCAGCTCTTGAAAGAACCTCTCTCCGGGTCATATACTTGCTTCCGGGATTGTTTAGCGATCGTCAATACGGTCTCCTGCACCACGTCCCACGCCTCATGTTCATGCAAGCCGGCTTGAATAGCTACCGAATAAATGAGCCTCCAGTAGGTGCGATAAAACTCCTCCCAGCTTTTGCGATCCTCCCAGTCAGCCAACTTGAGGATGAGACTGCGCCGCGTGCGGGCGGCAAGCTTCTCAAGCTCCCCGGCCGAAGGCTCCCCACGCATCTCTTCTTCACCGCCCATTGTTTCACCACTCTACCACAAAATCTTCCTCCACGCAAGCACATCCATCCCAAGAAAAACGCGCTTTCAACAGGCGGTCATCGGTGAGTGATATAACATAACTCATTGGTTATGTACGATGGACGGGGGCACCGGAGGTGCCTATTTACGATTTACGATTTACGATTTCAGGGAATTCGCACGCAAAGCGCGTTCCAGCAGAGCGAAGGCGCAGCGGAATTTTGAAAATAATGCTGGTTATTGGCTAGAAAGCGTCCGGAGTTACGCCATGCCATCTTGACTCACCGCCGCCCCATCGGCTCTTGCTTCGGAGTCGCCTCACGACTCCTCATCCCGTTGGGACAAAAGCGCAGCTTTTGCCCGCAGGGCGCTGAGGTAGTGCGGTACCGAAGCGTCAATTTACGATTCCGCGCCGTTGGTGCAATGACCCGTCTTCTCGTTTTGTTAACCTTCTCCTCATACGATTCATCTCTTGTTGGTGATTGTTCCTAACGTTAGTCCTCCTCTATTTTGTTGATCCTGTTTCTATTGAATTCCATGATGAGCTGCTTATCGCTTTTCGAAAGAGATACACAGTCTAACTTTCTGCAAATCATTCGTGTCTAATAAATTAAAGATTTTTTCGTTAGAGGAAAACAAATTTCACTTTTTTTATTCCGTCGCCCTTTTTCTTATTCTGCCGAGTACTCAGACAGTGCAGGCTGTGTATCTCTTTCGAAAAGAAATACGCACGGCATGAATATCTTAACACGTTGTATTCGAGTGACATCATCGAGAAAAAAGGGCAAAAAAAGTAAGGTCGCTCCGGAAGTAAGACTCGAATAAATCGCTTGGCTTTTCTTCGAAGTGCTGTTATCATGCTGAGGAGCTCTGTTCCTCGAAAACGGGTAAACCGAGCGAGCAAAGATTCCACAATACACTTTACTCACCTATTTTCAACCAGCCATGAAACTCCACCTCCCTCTTTCTCTCCGCACAGCTCTGTTAGCAGTGATGCTTTGTCTTCCGGTTGCGCAAGCCGCCAATGTCGTGAAACAGGATGGAAAAGACATACAAATTACGGAGCTTAAGGATAGCGAGGATGGCTCGGTAGAAATCACTTGGGAGTCATCGCGGACGTTTCTGGGTCAAAAGTTAGATGGAGACGTGACGATCACGGTGAGCGGTACCGGTATTATATCATTGGGGCGTGGTCAATTGGGGAACAAAGATGGCAACATCGCCATTAACGTGCGCGACGGAGGTCGTTTTACTCTGGCGTTGGGTGACATAGCATACGGCGGAGGCAACGCGACCATTAACGTAGGAACGGGAGGAACCTTGGAATACACTTTCGGTACAATTGCATACAACAATATACAGGGGGGGGTATAAAGCCCGTGCAAATTGTGCTGGATGGAGGACGCCTTGAATGCCAGAGCGGGCTTTTGGCCCACG
>CANPXA010000072.1 GCA_947585525.1 uncultured Akkermansia sp.
GCGGTGAGCTCATTGTGCGGAGAGAGAGCTTGATTTCCGATGTTTTCGGTGAAGTATTGGGGATTGCGCAGCTTGCCTATATCGTGATAAAGACCGCAAACGCCGGCCCGAGTAACATCCGCGCCGATAGCCTCTGCGGCCGCCTCCGCCAACCGCTGAACATACAAGCTGTGGTGGAACGTGCCGGGCGCCGTCATTTGGAGCTTCTTCAACACGGGGTGATTCATGTCAGCCCACTCCAACCAAGTAATGTGTGTCGATATGTTAAAAATCTTCTCCAACATCGGCATCACTCCGCCTATGAACACGCTCACTAAAAAGCTCATTCCCAGAGCCGCCGCCGCCTCCAAAGCAAACCCCACCATGTTGAATCCCCCCTCCAAAGTGGTCAGTCCATTTCCACGGAAACACCCCAACGCTACAGCCGCTACATAGACTGAGGCTCCCGTCACAAACCCACCGTAGAGTATTTGTTCCCTCTTGTGCACCCTGCTACCCAACACAGCAGAGATGAGACCTGCCAGCAAACTGATCACCAAATAATCGCTGAGGATGATGCCTGAGCAATCCGCCGGCATGAGCGCCATCCCAAAGAGAGCCGTGCACAGTGCCACAAACACGCCTTGCTTCCTTCCCAGCATCACAGCCGTTATCCCCGGTGCCAAGGCGTACGGCAACACAAGCAACATCTGCCCCATCGTTATGCTCCCGGGTAAATATTCGCGAATGAGGAAGAAACAATGGTTCACGGCTATCTGTGCCACAACAAGCATGATCAGCAACACCCATCTCACCAAATTCAACTCCCTCCTGCTGTGGTTCACGCTGTACACAATCGCCAGCGCCACGCCCACGAGCACAAGCCACGTCATCCGATATGCCCCCTCGGTCATATCCTGCACAGAACTTGTCACCAGACAGCATAAAGTCGCCACCCCGAGTACCCCCAGCAGGAGCATCTTCTGCCTCCCACTTAGTATCTTTCCCTCCTTCTCACTGCTTTTATTCCTTTTGAGCGATAGGATTTTGAACATAATTCTATTCGTGTTCGGAATCGCCGCATATTCTACGTCCCTCAATCTCATTTGTCAAGCTGAGCCAAATACCATGGCTAGGATAAACGCATTTGAGATAATTTCATCAACGAAGGAATCCTCTTATTGACTGATATCACTGTTTATACGTATCAAAAACCGTGACAGCCAGCGCTCATCATGATGACGGCTCTAAAGAAGCCTTCTCGTTCGCCAAATTTGCGGCATAGCCGCCGAACTCCCCATATCGTAAATCGTACATGGCAACCGCATTTTCTAATGCGGTTGCCCCGGGGGGCACGCTCGGTTAGTTGCCATTCCTCCGGCGTTGCTCGGCAAGAGCAGCTTGCTGTGCCTCAGCCATGCGCTCAAAGAAGCCCTTCTTGGAGCCTCTCTTAGCAGGCGACACCTTTGTCAGTTCAGGCTGCGGCATTCGGCGAATGATCCACGTCTGGATGATGGATATCAGGTTAGTCGTTGTCCAGTACAACGCCAGTGCGCTTGGATAGTAGTAGCAGAATGCAAAGAAGAAGAGGGGCATGAGCTTCATGATGCGTTGCTGCATAGGGTCACCCCCCACCTGCGGATTCATGCGCATCTGCAAGATCATGGTGATGGCCATCACAATGGGTAGCACGTTGATCGGCAAATCATAACCCATGATTGGCAACGTACACACCGTGTCCATCTGAGAGAGGTCATGCACCCACCCGATGAATGGGGCTCCGCGGAATTCCGCCGCCGTTTGGAGCACGTAGAAGAAGGAGAAAAAGATCGGAATTTGCAGGAACATCGGCAAACACCCTCCCATCGGGGATATTCCATACTCCCTGTACAGTTTCATCATCTCCATGCTAGCCTTCTGCTGGTCATTGGAATACTTCTCGCGTATCTCTTTGACCTTCGGTTGCAACAGGCTCATGCTCTTCATGCTCATGTAGCTCTTGCGGTACAACGGCCAGATGAGCAACCGCACGACAAACGTCATCGCTACAATAGCCCACCCCCAGTTCCCGAACCATCCGTGGAATACGTTGATGAGCCAGTTCATCGGGTAGCTGATCACGTGGAAGACACCGTAGTCCATGATGTGGTCGATCTTCGGAATCTCCTTCGTCATGTCGCTGAGCATGAGGTTCAATTTCGGTCCGGCAAAAATATCGTATCTGAAGCTCTGCGCTCCTCCGCTCCTGCCCTCTCCTCCTGCCGCTAAAGTAAACTCCGGCATTCCGATGGCGCTCTCCACGCCTTCCGCCTTCTCATCTCCCTTGCCCGGCAGACGGAGTCCCTTGAGCGGAGCAGCGTAGTAGGTATGCACCACTTGTCCTCCCACCGGTTGTACAATCGTGGCGTAGTACTGGTTCATGACGCCCACCCAAGAGATAGGGTCCTCCCCGTGCAGAAGGACGCGCTCCTTGGCGCTGCCGAACCACGGACGGAAACTGCTCAGTCCCTCCTTGTGGAAGGATTTATCTTCATTGCGGATGTAGTAAGTGAACTGGCTCCATTCCTGAGAGGAGATGGGAGCGGTTGCCCCGGCGTATATTCCCCAGTTTTTTGCAAGACGGGTGAGTTTTCCCGTGTTTTGCACCTGCACCGTCAATTCCAAACAATATGCATTCCCCTCTATCGTCTCATCCCCTACCTGCAACGGCTTCAAAGTGTAGATCTTGCGGATCATCAAATCGTTCAGCTTGCCCTCCACGGTCACCTGTCGCTCATTCGTCTCCTCAGGTACGATACTGTACACCGTGCTGTCGAAGACGGGAGCCTTTTCATTACTCAGACCAAACATCAGCGTCCCTATCCCCTGTTGCGCCTGTGAATTGAGTTGCACATCGTCCAGCAGGTCATGCTTCGTGCTGTTGATGGCCTTACCGAGCATCTCCACAGTTTTCAGGGAGCCTCCGACGTCCTGAATGACAAAGCTAGCAACGGGCTTGCCGGAAGAATCACGCGAGGTCAGCGTCGCCAGGGGATGTGCCTCCCGTTGCTCCGGGGCTATCTGTTGCATCTGTTCGCCGGATGCAGCGGCGGCGGATTCGGTTTGCCCTGCCGCAGCGGGGTCCGTCGCAGCCTGCTGCTCCGGGGTGGCAACTGTTTCTTGCTGCACCGGGGGAGTATCCACAGTCGGTTGCTGAGGTCTGTCCGGGGAAAACCACATGTTGATCCCCAGCAAAACCGCGCAAAGTGTCACTACGATCCAAGCTGTCTTGTCCATAATTTTATCTTTCTTTTTGCTTTTTGCGCGGCACAGGATCATACCCGCTCCCCCCCCATGGATTGCAGCGCAGGATCCGCCACAATCCCAACAACCCTCCCCTCCATGCTCCATGTTCCTCCACCGCCTCTATGAAATATGCCGAACAACTCGGCGTGTACCTGCACCCCGCCATCGGTCCCGCCACAGCGTGCAGGGGTCTGCTCAAGTGTCTCTGGTAAAACTTTACCATGCTAATCATGATCTTCTTCATCGCCCCTCCTTTTCTCTTGATTCTTCTCCCTCCTCATCAACCTCAAAAAATCATCCTCCAGCTCCTTGTAGTTGGCAGCCCCTCCCGCTACCTTCACCACAATCACAACATCCAAACCTTCGCCTATCGCATCTCCGTGCGCCCTGAGTATCTCGCGTATCCTCCTCCTCTGCCTGTTTCTTACAACAGCGCCCCCCACTCTCTTCGTCGCGATGATGCCAAACCTCGAGTGCTCTCCCTCCCCCGTTCTCCTCGCCGTGTTGAGCACGATGTACCGACCGACCCGGCTCCTCCCTTCCGCCTTCACATACGCAAACTCCCCCGCACGCTTAATGGTATGTCGCCTCTGCAGCTGCATGACCAATTCGCTTCCTTGCGGGTATGTTCTGCCGCATCGGTATGACCTTCTGCGACCTCCTCACACCCCGTGTTGTATCGTGTGGCGCTTGTAGTGCACCTCGGCTCCTTTCGGCATCAACCTCTTGCGCCCCTTGGCTCTTCTGCGGGACAGTATCGCTCGCCCATTCTTGGACGCCATACGCTTACGGAATCCGAACTGGCGTTTCCGACAACGCTTTGATGGCTGGTAGGTTCTCTTGCTCATATTTCCTCTCTTGTGTTAAAGTTGACATCCCCTGACGGGCGAGCGCTTATTCTATCTGAAAATCCGTCGTTGTCAAGACATAATTTTCCCATCTTTGCGCAAAAATTGTTGTTCGCATTTCACCCGTCCGGGTACAGAAATTCGGTCAGATCTGCTGAATCGCTTGACTTAGGTGGCTCATGCGTGTACTATATCAACCAAGTCAATCAGCTACAGAACACCAATTCCATGAGCAATAAACCCAATCTTCTGGCACACGTCCGCCAATTCCTCATCGAACGGGGTGAAGAGTATGAGTGGATGACCATGGGGAAAAATAACGAAAAGATAGGCTTGGCGTACCTCCCCGTGGATCCGACCGGTATGCCCTGCAGCTTTATGTTTACGGAGCTCAACGAGCCGTGCAGTTTGGTGTTTGATGCTCATTTTGCCTCTCGTTTTTCCGAAGAGGATATGCAGGAACTCTCTCAGCTTCTGCTCACACTCAACGCCAACCTGCCGGAAGGACAACTCCTGCTCGACCGTGATGGCGGCTATGTGTACTATCGCCTCAAGTTTGTGGTGGATGACTTCAACATCCCGGACACTGAAATCATGAACAAAATTCGGCACATGGAAGCCATGGGAGTCAGCATGAGCCTCACGTACGCCCAGATTATCTCTCAGGAATTCCCGTCCGATCTCTAAACCTCTCTTCATAACCAATCACTCATCATCATGTCACTCATCAAACCACTGGAAGGAAAAGTTGGCATCGTCACAGGCGTTGCCAACAAGCGCAGTATCGCTTTCGGAATCGCTAAAGCCTGGCACGATGCCGGAGCCAAACTCATCTTTAACTACCAGGGCGAACGTCTCAAGGAAGGCGTCATCAAGCTCGTCAAAGAAACATTCGGCGAAGACACCCCCATCTGTGACCTCGATGTCACAGACGACGCCTCCATCGAGAACTTCTTCTCTTTCGTGCGCACGCACACCGACCACGTGGACATGATGCTGCATGCCATAGCATTCGCTCCGAAGGCGCCCGGCGCGTTGGAGGGACATTTTTCGGAAATACCTCGGGATGCGTTCAATCTGTCCCTCCAGGTGTCAGCTTACTCCCTCATTGCGCTCTCCCGTGCGGTGGCGCCTCTCATGGTGAACGGCGGTTCAATCATGGCCATGACGTATTATGCGAGCCAGAAGGTGGTGCCCAACTACAATCTGATGGCCGTTTCAAAAGCGGCGTTGGAAACTTGCTGCAAGTACCTCGCATTTGATCTCGGACGTTTGGAACACCCAATCCGTGTGAACTGCATTTCAGCAGGACCGGTTCAGACCTTGGC
This sequence comes from uncultured Akkermansia sp., assembly GCA_947585525.1. GTDB lineage: Bacteria > Verrucomicrobiota > Verrucomicrobiia > Verrucomicrobiales > Akkermansiaceae > Akkermansia. The sequence continues at coordinate 5,441 of CANPXA010000072.1, forward strand.
GGCTCGTGGCGTATCGGGCTTTACGGGTATGTTCAAGGTGTACGAAGACAAAAGCCCCCTGCAGCGCTCGTGCACACTGGAGGAGCTCGGTGCTACGGCTACCTTCCTCGCCAGCGACGGTGCCGCCAGCATCACCGGTCAGGTTGTTTACGTGGATGGAGGATACGAAATCATGGGTATGTAGTATCCTTCTCCTCCCCAACTTTTTCATCCATCCACGACCATGCGCGGCGTTTCTGTTCTCTGTGTCGCTGCCTGTTGCTGTCTTTCTCTCGTCCGGGGCGAGCTGAAGCTTGATCCCATCTACCAATCCCACATGGTGCTGCAACGCGGGGTTCCGGTTCCCATCAGCGGAACCTGTTCCGCGTCCACTCCGGTGACCGTTTCATTTGGCGGTCACGAGGTGAAAGCCAAGCCCAAAGGGAAGAAGTGGCACGTAACCCTGCCCGCTATGGAGGCTAACGCCGAGGGAGCCGAGCTCACGGTCAGTCAGGGCAAGGAGAGCGAGAGCATCGATGATGTCGTGGTGGGAGAAGTTTGGCTCGCCTCCGGGCAGTCCAATATGCTCTGGCGGCTGGAACAGACGGGAGACTCTTCCGCCATGGCAGCTGCCAATATCCCCCAGTTGCGCTTCTACCACTCCGAACCTCAGGTGCACACGGACGACACCGCCTATACGGAAGAGTTGTCTGAGCGCCTCAAGAAAGGTGAGATGTATGAAGGCTCCTGGTCGGTGAGCGATACGACGACCTGCCGGCGGATGAGCGCGGTAGGCTGGTACTTCGGACGCAAACTGCAGGAACTGCTCGGCGTTCCGATTGGTATTGTTCACGCGAGTCTCGGGGGATCAGAGATGCTGGCCTGGATGCCGCAGGCTACCCTCAAGAAGCGCTACAAGGATTGTCTCACCCCCCGCTGGTTGGAGAGCAAATATGTCACGGAATGGGTTCGGGGGCGCGCCAAGAAAAATATCGGGTCCGACCTCTCTGCTCCGCATCCCTACAAGCCGGGCTACCTTTTCACTACCGGCATCTCCCCGTGGCTCCGTTTCCCTTTTGCCGGTGTTATCTGGTACCAGGGGGAGTCGGACGCCGAGATCGACGACATGGCGCAGCATAAGGCGATGCTCACCGACCTCATCAACTCGTGGCGCACGCAGTTCAAAAAGCAGAACTTACCGTTCCTCATGGTGCAACTTCCGCGCATCAATGATGACACGCCCCTGCGCGCCAACTGGCCCGAGTTCCGCGACGTCCAAACTCAGGTGGCGCGCGAACTCCCCAACGTGTATCAGACTGTCACTATTGACCTGGGTTCTACGAACAGTAACGTACATCCTCCGCGCAAGCTGGAGGTGGGCGAACGTCTCGCAACTCTCGCTGCCGCCAAGGTGTACGGAAAAGACATCGTGTACGAAGGTCCCGTCTTTTCCGCTGCGACGTTGTCCGACGGCAAACTCCACCTTTCTTTTTCCTCGGCTTCGGGACTCACCACGACTGATGGACAACCCCCGCGCGGCTTTGAAGTCTCCGCCGACGGCAAGAAGTTCCACGCTGCGGATGCAGAAATAGATGGCGAGGGCGTTCAACTTTCTCTGCCCTCTCAAGTGAAGAAACCAAAGGTTGTTCGCTACGCTTGGAAGGTGTACGTGGAGCCCAATCTCGTGAACGGAGCGGGGTTACCCACTGCACCGTTTACAGCACCGGTTCTCGCTCATTGAACCGTACGCACCCAAAGTTCCTCCCACAACTCCGGACAATGAAAGTTCGGTGGATCACTCGGCACAGGACTGCTCGCTAGGAATTGTCTCTCCCCCGTGTTTCCTATGAGAGTTGCGCACACGGCAGCTCGACAATTTGTGAGCCGCACACCGTGCTCCGTGAGTAATCTCAAGGGAACTCTCAATTGAGCCTTCCATCCGTTCTCCGTGCATTCTCCTAACGCACGTATTCCTCGATTGTCAAAAGCCTCCACGGATCCTCCCGGCGCCGTCACCCGAGGCGAAAGGAAGGCGGAAGCCCACCACGCCCCGCCGGGGCTCAAATTCATCTCCACGTACCTCCCGTCCTCCTCACCGCTGAGGAATAACTCAACACAATCATACCGCCACAACCCAGCACATACGTGCCCGGCTTGAGCAGCCGGATGCTCCCTCGCGACAGCATCTCTCCCCGCAACAAGTACCATGTCATCTCTATCCCCGTACAACCGAAAAAACAGCTCGGGCTGCACCCGAAGCCCCGCCACCGTGCGCTCCAACCGTTGAAATTCCCCAACTTTCCCCACTGAATAGATGCACCGCATACGGCTCTTGATTACCATATTTCCCGAGGTTTAGCAAGCTTCGATACCCCCCTAGGGCAAACGCACATCCGTCCCAAGAAAAAGCGATGCCCAACAGGCGGAGGCGAGCGGAGCTTGCCCATTTACGATTTACGAATTACGATTTGGATGTTAGCGCGCTACGCGCGATTTTGTGAAACGAAAGTAAAAAGGATTTTTCGAGAACGGGGGCGCGTTTTTCTTGGGACGGATGTGAAAAGAATGACATAATTTGTGGAAAAGGCTTGTCAAGGCGAGGGCAAATGTGTATCCTTTTGGCGCGCGAGTTCTATAATCGGTCGTTGGTCCTTCTTTTCCCCGGAAGCATAGCTCGCATGAAGGGAAACCCGACCTACCCGTTATACATCATGTCTGATACATCCAATACGGAAGAAA
>CANPXA010000073.1 GCA_947585525.1 uncultured Akkermansia sp.
CGGAAGCATAGCTCGCATGAAGGGAAACCCGACCTACCCGTTATACATCATGTCTGATACATCCAATACGGAAGAAAAGGAAGTCATTCAGTTGGCTCATTTTGAAATCCCTGATACGCTCAAGCGCGTGGAAGATCCTCATGACCCTAACCACGTCACCTTTATCGCTGAGCCTATTGAAACCGGGTTCGGTCACACGCTCGGCAATTCTCTGCGCCGCGTGTTGCTCAGCTCCCTGGAAGGCGCGGCCATCACGAGTGTGCGTATCGCCGGCGCCCAGCACGAGTTCACTTCCCTCCCCGGCGTTGTCGAGGATGTCACTGAAATTATCCTCAACCTCAAAAAAATCAAGTTTATCCACCACGGCAAGGAACCCCGCACCCTCTCGCTTCACGTTACGAAACAGGGTGTCGTCACTGCCGCCGATATCCAAGAGGACCATATCTACACCGTCGTCAATAAAGACCAGGTCATCTGCCACCTCGACCAAAATACCATCTTTGATTGCGACTTCGAGGTCAATGTCGGTCGCGGCTTTTACACAGCCGACGACAACAACGAAAAGGATCGCCCCATCGGCGTCATCCCCATTGATTCCATCTTCTCTCCGGTCACCCGCGTCAAGTATGCTGTCGATAACGCTCGTGTCGGTCAAATGACTGAATTCGACAAGCTCATCCTCGACGTCTGGACCGATGGACGCCTCACTCCCGGCGACGCGATGCTCCAGGCCGCCAGTATCCTGCGCCACCACCTTGATGTCTTCGTGGAGGGCGACAACCGCAGCGTTGCCTTCGATAAGGCTGCCGGCGCTGATCAGGATGCCAACACGGCTCAGATGCGCAAGCTTCTCAGCATGAGCGTGAATGAGATCGAGCTCTCCGTCCGTGCCGCCAACTGCTTGAACAACGCCAACATCACCACCGTCGGCGAACTCGCTATGAAGACCGAAAGCGAAATGCTCAAGTACCGCAACTTCGGTAAGAAGTCTCTCAACGAAATTAAAGAGAAACTCGTCCAGTACGGTCTGTCTCTCGGCATGACCTTTGACCCGAAACTCATCACGCCGCCCGCCAGCAATCAACGTCTGCGCGACAAGACTGATGAAGGTCGTGCGGCTGACATCCAAGCCCTCATCACCCACAACATCGAAACCTTCGGCATGGATGACGAGGATGACTTCGGCGAATAAAACTAACCCTCACATCAAGATATCTGAAACATTATGAGACACGGAGTAAAAAAGGCTAAACTGCAACGTCCTGCCTCCCATCGCAAGGCTCTGCTTGCCAACCAGGCTTGCAGCCTCATCAATCACGGACGCATCACCACCACTCTTGCCAAGGCTAAAGCTCTCCGCCCCTTTGCGGAGAAGCTCATCACCATGGGCAAGGATGGCTCCCTTCATGCTCGCCGCCGCGCCTTGGCTATCTTGCCTCAGCCGCGCACGGTGAAGAAGCTGTTTGATGAAGTGGCTGCTGCGACGAAAGATCGTCAGGGCGGCTACACGCGTATCGTAAAGCTCGGGGCACGCAAAACTGATAGCGCCCCTATGGCTCTCATCGAAATCATTGACCTGCCTCACGCCGCCACGGAAAAAGCGGCCCCTGCTACGACAACGGCATCGGCCAACACGCTTCCGGAGACTCCGGCAGCTACTGAGTCCACCCCGACTCCCGCTGCTGAGGACTCGGCGCAGGCCTGAGCCTTCCTCTTATCATTCAATCAATCAGCCGCTCTCCCGCAGGTGTGGGAGAGCGGCTCTTTTCTGTCGGCTTGGGTCGGATGTGATGCAACTTCCCGTTTTTCACTTCTTGGGCGAAATAATGCTTGCAAAATGACGCCTTTTCGCATATAGTCTGCTCGCTCGCTTCTCAGCGAGCTTCTTAGGGCGGGTGTCAGAGTGGTCGAATGAGCACGATTGGAAATCGTGTGTGCGCCAAAAGCGTACCGAGGGTTCGAATCCCTCCCCGTCCGCTGCGGGTTACTGCAAGGACTTTGCGAATTGAGCGGAACGAGCGACGATAAAGTCAGCAACCTGCTGGGGTTGGAGTTGAGAAGAGGCAATGCTGATGTGGCATGTCTCAGCATAGAGGGGGTAACGTTCGTCAATGAGACGGTGTAAGGTCGCCTCGCGATCATTCTCCGCGAGCAGCGGACGTCCGTGGGAACGTGCTGTACGCTGGAGGAGGGTGGGGAGATCGACATTGAGCCACACCGTGAAGCCCAGGCGTCGGAGAATGGAACGATTTTCCTCGCGCAGGACAACCCCGCCACCTGTGGAGATGACATGAATCTTGTGGTCACGCAGGAAAGCCTTCTCCATGTAGTGCAGGAGCGCTGTTTCCAACGCACGGAAATGGGCTTCTCCCTTGGTTCGGAAAATTTCTGAAATGGACATTCCGACCTGTTCCTCAATGACGGAATCCATATCCAGAAAGGGGAGCCCCGTGGCGCGGCTGATCTCCTTACCGATGGTCGTCTTACCGGAGCCCATCAATCCGATAAGGATGATAGATTGTGTGTAAGTCTGCTCGCTTTTTTCATCCATGCCCATCGACATCACAACGAAATCGTGCCCTCAAACACCATGACGGCCGGTCCCGTGAGAGTAACTTGACGAAAATCGGATTTCCCCTCGCGTTGGAAAGCCACACTCAATGTGCAACCTCCCGCCACATCAAGAGAAATGGGAGAGGGAGCCCCCGTGAGCGCGGCGTGCAGCAACGCCGTGGCAGTCATCCCCGTGCCACAGGCAAGCGTCTCTCCCTCCACTCCCCTTTCGTAAGTGCGCAGTTTGAGGTGCTGAGGAGAGAGCACACAGGCAAAGTTGGCGTTCGTACCGGCGGGGGCAAATTCCGGGTGGTAGCGTAGCCACGAACCTAATTTCATGATGTCCAGATCATCCACGCTGTCCATGTACACCACGGCATGGGGAACCCCGGTGTTGACGAAATGCACAGGGAAAGGCAGCACATCCGAGGGAGCGAGGGCGTTCAATTTCATATCCTTCGGCGTGGTGAGCTGCACGGTTACGGAACGGTCCTCATTCATGCGTCCCTCCACGATACCGGCCAAGGTCTCAAAGCGCAGCAAGGGATGCTTGCCTCCGGTGAGATAATCCACAAATGCCGTGAAACAACGGGCGCCGTTGCCGCACATCTCAGCTTCACCGCCGTCGGAATTGTAATAACGCATCCTCACATCGCCACCTGCCTGCGCAGGCTCCACGGCGATGAGACCGTCACCGCCCACGCCGAAGCGGCGATCACAGAGGGCTGCTATGTTGTCATGCGTGAGTACGTCGGAAAGGGAAAGATCGCGGTTATCGACCATGACAAAATCGTTTCCCGCACCGGTCATTTTATGGAAATGGAGTATCATTGTTTGAGGCAAAATAAATGTCAAAAGCGGAAAGAAGCGCCGATGCGCACCTCATGCCAGCGCATGCTACCGGTCTTTTCATGAGGAATCTCCGGAATGGAATAATTCATCTTGGGTTCGGCCGTGGAGCCGCGGAATTGATACCCCACGTACAAGACGGTATTCGACGTCAGGCGATACCCGATGTTGACGTAACCGGCGTACGCAAGACCCACGTCCGTGTCGCGCTGTCCATCGCCCCATTCATCGTAGTAGGGATAATAATAGCCACTCCATCCATAGCCGTAGTCGATATCCAGCGTCTGCACATCCATGCCGCACTTCGCACCCAACTGCAGCACCCATCGCCTCCCGAGGGACTGAGTGAAACGATAGCCGACCATCAATGTAAAGCTCGAGCGGTCATAGCTGTCCGTGAAGGGATAGATGTCTTGACCATCATCGACCCAAAAATCATTGGTCTGTCCACCGCCGGCAAAGCCGATGGAAGCGGTGATGGCATGGCGCTTTGAGAGACGGTACGCGCCTTCAAGTTCAAACCCCGCGATATCACATGCATAACGGTGATCCGGCGATGCTTTGAAGCCGTACTCCAAATTGAGTCCGACCTCATAGCTGCCCGGATCCATGTAACGAGGAACGAGCGGCGAATAGTACCCCTGCGGCTGCCCGGCTGCGGCGGGATAGGGTTGGGGTGGCGTCGGCATCGCCTGAGGCGCCGGAGCAGATGGAGGCGGGGTCTGAGCATAGTTGGGATTCTGCACAGGTCCCCCTGTCTGCGGGTTGTAAACCACGGGGTAATCCGGCAACGAAGCCGCCTGAGCGGCTGTAGCCGTCCCCACGAGTGCGAGGATAAGGAATTGCTTTTTCATGGTTGATAAGCGCTTGAGTGTTTTATAGCAAAAAACGCATTCGTACGCAAGCTTATAGACCCGCTCGCCGCACGAGCCGCTCCCACGGACGTGCACCCTTTGCCTCCTGTAGGAACGCAAAATTTCCTCATTTTCTACGCCCTCCTTTCGGCTCCCGTGCCGGAACCCACATCCGTCCCAAGAAAAACGCGATCCCAACAGGCGGTTATCGGAGTGTGATGTAACATAACACATTGATTATGTACGATGTACGATGGACGATGCCCAGAGTTCGGCGGCTACGCCGCGAATTTGGCGAACGAGAAGGCTTCTTGCAAGCCATCATCATGATGATGGATCGAGAGAACTTGCCCGCATACGTTCATGAAGCAGAAAATCTGTGCAAAGCGCACATTATCAACATATCGTAAATCGTAATTCGTAATTCGTAAATAGCAAACGCATTTCCTAATGCGTTTGGCGGGATTGCCCTCTCTTTTCTAACTTCAATCGCGGCGAGCGTCATCCTCGGCGCGATAGCGGTCTATATAATTTTGCGGGATGAAGTGGTTGCACATGCCGCCGCCGTTAAATTGCGAGGTGTAGGAGGTGACGCGATCTTTCGTAAAGGTGAGGCGGAGTACCGCGACCTGAGGAATCGTGCTCACTCCCTGGTACGGCGGGACAAAGGTGCTGTGTATCCCGCCATAGCGATCCACCCACGTGTCGGAGTACCCGGGTACGACATAATTGGTCAGGTATGTCCCATCGTACGCCCATTCCATGACCTTCGTCTTTCCTTCTTCGTAGATGTGCGTCGGGACTCCCACAATGGAGACGACCTGCGAACTGGTTTGCCCGATGAGCTCCTGGCAGAACCGCTCGTTGTAGCACGTCGTGCAAGCTGTGGAGAGCAGGACGAAAGCAGCGATGACGGTAGGCACTATTTTCAGCATGCCTTCATTCTACTCCCCTTGCCCTCTCTCAGCAAGAAAAAAGCTTGCCAAGAGCGAGTAATGTGCTAGTCTTGTGCGCAGATGAGGTATTTTTTTACCACGCTCTGGATTGCCTTGATCCCCTGTGCTTGGGCGCAGTATTTTGAGCCGCCTCCCATCAATCCGGATCCCTCCTCAGAGGTCTCGGTGCGTCCGGTTCCGGCGCCTCAGCCGGCGGGCGGCAAATCCGAGCAGCCCGCGCCTAATGATCCCGCCGCCGTCACCGAGCTGCCGGACAACTCCTCCCCCGTGCCGCGAGAAAAGACTCGAGTGGCCGTGCTGGGATACCATAATTTCAGCGACACGAAGCCGGTGTCTGAAATGCTCATGCGTACATCGGAATTCCGCCAGCAAATGGAATACATCCACAAGGCAGGACTGCGCGTCATCAGCATGAAAGAATTCCTCGACTGGCGCTTGGGCAACCTGCAGCTCCCGCCGCGCTGCGTGCTCATCACCCTGGACGACGGTTGGCGCAGCGTTTACACGGATGCCTTTCCCATCCTCAAAGAGTACGGCTACCCCTTCACCCTCTTCCTCTACACCAAATATCTCTCCGGACGCGGCGACAGCATGACCCCCGAGATGGTTCGCGAGATGCAAGCGCACGGCGCAACCATCGGCAGCCACTCCACCAGCCATCTCTACCCCCGATTCTGGAAACGAGCGCAAGCCGCCGGGGATAAGGCGTACAATGACCTCATGGACGTCGAAATGGGAGGTTCCTTCAAACGCCTCGGCGAGCTCTTCGGACCCATCAATACCTACTGCTATCCCGGAGGCTACGTCACCCCCCAGATGATTGAGCGGCTCCCGGGCTACGGCTTCGTAGCGGCTTTCACCGTCATCCCGGGCAAAGTCGATTGCACGGAGGATGTGTTTCAAGTCCACCGCTACATGGTATTCGGCACAGACAGCTCCATTTTCCATCACGCCGTTGATTTCCGGCAACTCTCCTCAGCAGCCGGTGGGGATCGAAAAAATGCCGGGGCGCCCTCCCCCGTGCCTCCCTTCCCCGTGTACCCTTTGCCGAACTCAGTGGCGCCCTCAGACATCTCCCTCATCTCCGCCCAGCTCAGCGGGATGACCAATGTCGAGCCAAACTCCATCCAGATGCAGGTCAGCGGCTTCGGTCGCGTGCCCGCCAAGGTGGATTCCTCTACCCTCTCCGTGCAATGGTCCCCTCCCCTGCGTATCTACCTTCCGCGCCTCACCGTGCGTCTCTCATGGAAAACCACTGACGGCTCCTCCCATTCTGCCGAGTGGTTCTTCTACGTCGAATCCGAACCTCAAATCCAATCATCATGAACGACCCTATGGATCAAACGCCCCAACCAACCGCGCCGACGCCCACCACTCCGGCTTCTGACGCCCCTTCCGCACCGCGTCGCCGTGGTCGCAAACCGAAGACCCTCCCCGCCAAGGAGACGACAGCGTCTGCTCCCGTTCCGGAAGCTCCCTCAACGCCTCATCGCCGGGGACGCAAGCCTAAAAACGCCGCCACGCCCCCAACGGAAACCGAGTCGCCCGTCGAACAACACGTCCGCCGCTCATCCCCCGCTTCCTACCCGGAGCCGGAAACCGTGGGGGGACACGAACCTCAGGGCAACCACCGCCGACGTCACCGAGGCAGACGCCGCTCGGGGCTCGAGATGGCAGCGGTCTCTGCCCATCCCGTCGCTGTCGATCCGGAGGAACTGCACCGCCGCGCGTGGAAGATTTTCTTGGGCGAGGTGACAGAAGAAGGCTTGGCTCTCATGGATGACTCTATCGCAATCGAGACAGCCCGTCGCGCCTTCCGCGTAGCCGAGATCTTCCTTATTGAGTCTGCCGCCCATCGATAAAACTGTCCCCTCCGCCAGGACAACCGCATTTGAGAGAGGTTGACCAACAGAGAGAATACTCTTATCGATTAATATCATTGTTGATGCGTATCCAAAATCATGACGATGAGCGGTCATCATGATGACGGTTCTCAAGAAGCCTCCTCGTTCGCCAAATTCGCGGCGTAGCCGCCGAACTCCCCATATCGTAAATCGTAAATTGACGCTTCGGCACCACCCTGCCTCAGCGCCCTTCGGGCAAAATGCTCACGCATTTTGTCCAACCGCACTCACCGCCCGCTTCGCGTGCGCCCTACACGGGACCGTCGAGCGTCTTGTAAATCGTAAATGGCAAACGCATTTCCAAATGCGTTTGCCCAGTCTTCCTGCTAATCATCCACCGAGGATCAATCATCTTCGAAAGCGATGCTCTTTGTCCAGCCGTCGCGTGGGGTGTAGGTGTTGGGGAAAATGGCTCGAGCTACGTCACGATAGGCCTTGGGGTTGGGCATGGATGGGCTGTAGTGCGTCAGCCAGAGTTCCTTCACTCCGCCCGCCTCCGCCGCCATCTTCGCGGCTTCCTCAAAAAGCAGGTGCCGGTTGGTCCAGCTGCTCGCCGGCATATCCGCCGTGCCATACATCCCCTCGCAGATGAAGAGGTCGGAATCGGCTGCCATGCGCGGAATGATCGGCGTCGGCCGCGTGTCCGTGCAATAGGTTACCTTGATGCCCTTGCGGGGCGGACCGAGCACCATATCCGGCGTGTAGATGTGTCCCTCGTGCTCCGCGTTTTCCCCGCGTTGCAGTGTCTTCCACAACTTGAGAGGTATACCCTCCTGCCGCGCCTTCTCGGCATCGAATTTCCCACCTCTCGGCAGGGTGAAATTGTAACCGTAGCACGGCACCCCATGATTCAAGGCAAAGGCGTGGATGTCGCAGTCCAGGAAAAACATCGTTTCCTCTTCTGTCTCCAGCTCCGAGACCTTCACGTCAAACGGCAGATTCGGCACAATGCACCGCAGCGCGCGCACCACTCGCTCCGTCCCGACCGGACCCACGATGGAAACAGC
>CANPXA010000074.1 GCA_947585525.1 uncultured Akkermansia sp.
CTTTTTAGGCTAAGCCGACAGCGCGACGGACGCGAGAGAGGGTTTTAGAGGCTTCTTCGCGAGCGCGAGCAGCGCCGGTAGAAAGAACATCGTCCACGTACTCCGGATGGGCGAGCACCCATGCACGTTTTTCTCGCGCAGGGCGAAAGTATTCCCAGTAAGCCTCAAAGAGGTCTTTTTTGAATTGTCCGTAGCCGACGCCGCCGGAGCGGTGTTGGTCCAGCATCCTATCGTATTGCGTCGAGGATGCGAAAAGTTTGTAAAGTGCGAGAATGATGGAGCCGTCCGTTGGTTTGGGGTCCTCCAACGGCGTAGCATCTGTTACAATCTTTTTATTGATGAGTTTGCGCACTTCTTTCTCATCACCAAAAATAGGTAAAGCGTTGCCGTAGCTCTTACTCATCTTTTGACCATCCAGTCCCGGCACAATGGCGGTGGACTCGCTGATAATGGGTTCCGGGAGTTTGAAGAGGTCCGCGCCGAAGGCATCGTTCATTTTGCCGGCGAGATCGCGCGTGACTTCCAAATGCTGCTTTTGGTCCTTGCCGACGGGAACCGCGTCGGAATCGTAGAGCAAAATATCCGCCGCCATGAGGGCAGGATACGCAAAAAGCGCATGGGTAGCGGCTATGCCACGAGCCATCTTTTCTTTGTAGGAATGGCAACGTTCCAGCAGCCCCATCGGGCACACGGTCGAAAGAATCCACGCCAATTCATTCACCTCCGGCACGGCCGACTGGGCGAAGAACACCGCCTTCTGCGGATCCAAGCCGCAAGCCAAGAAATCCACGGCGAGAGCACGCGTATTGGCGCGCAGTTCATCGGGGGATGCCATGGTCGTCATGGCGTGATAATTGGCGATGAAGTAGAAGGCCTCGCCCTTGTTTTGGAGTTGGACGGCGGGAAGGATTGCGCCGAAATAGTTACCAATGTGGAGTTGGCCGCTAGGTTGGAGTCCGGTTAGAAATCGCATGTGAATCAAGTTGGGTTCGTAGAAGTTGGGTTGGTCATGGAAGAGATTTCTGAGCGGGTTGGTCATCCTCTTCCCGCGAAAGCACCTTGTGCAGATAACGCTGCAAGCTGGCTGCATTGTAGGCTCCCTCGATGGTGCGCAGTTTCACGCCCTCCGTGTATAGTACCGTGGTAGGCACCTTGGTGATGTTGAATTGCTCAGCCAAAGCAGGGTACGCATCTGCATTGACTTCCACAACCTGCACACTCCCCTTCTCTTCCTGCGCCATCAGTTTGAGCTCCCGTATCATGTCCCTACTGTGCGGACACCACGGCGCCGTGAAACAGAGCCACAGCGTGCGTCCGCTCACTCCGGTCACCTGCTTGATATCTTGCCCACTGTATGCGCTGTACAATTCAAACCGCGGTCCTGTCGGCAGCCCCTGCGGAGCTGTGATGGAATCGGATCGCACCGTAAGATTCTCCCGTTCCGGACGAGGAGCAGGTCTGGGAATAGTGGGCGGGACATTTTGGGGAGCATTTCTCCCCTCGTCCTCGTCGCTGCACGCGCAGAGGATGAGGCTTGCCGAAAGCAAGGCCAGGGAGAGAACTCTTATTCGCATGCGCCGTATCATGGCCTATTTACACGGGACTGTGAAGTCGATTTCGTGTCCTAATGCAATTTTACGCGCCGCCAAAATCATCTCCGCCGCGAACTCATGGCCAGCAAGCGCAGCGCGTAATAAAGCAACATCGCTATCGAAGAGAGCGCGGCGGACACGTATGTCATGGCTGCCCAGCGCAAAGCCGTCCGCGCGTGATCATGCATGGTGTAGGAGGCCTCACCGGAATTCTCCAGCCACGCCAACGCTCGCCGTGAGGCATCAAATTCCACCGGCAATGTCACCAACGCAAATAAAGTTGAGGTACCGAAGAGCGCCAGACCGATCCAAGCCACCGTGGCTCCCGCGCCGGACGCTGCCAGGATGAGTCCTACCAACAGCACAATCTGACCCAGACGCGTCCCTATATTCACCACCGGCACCATTCGTGACCTCAATCCTAGCCAAGGGTAAGCCTTGGCGTGTTGCACGGCATGTCCGCACTCGTGCGCCGCCACGGCGTTGGCTGCCACCGTGGCCTGCGAATACACCATATCGGAGAGATTGACGGTACGATTCAAGGGGTTGTAGTGATCGGTGAGTTGACCTTTCACATGGGTTATCTGCACGTCATTGAGTCCGTAGGCATCCAGCATGGCTCGCGCGATTTGAGCTCCCGTCTTAGAAGCAGGCTCGGCGGAATATTCTTTCATGCGCGACTGCATACGCGCTTGGACAACCATACCGATGAGACCTGCTATGCCGATGAGGATGAGTCCTACGGCATTGACTCCGTCGAGGGTTCCGTAGCTCATGCCTCGTGGAGCATAATAATATTCCTGAGCGAATAGGATGAATTGTAGCGTTGCAATCATGGTTTTATTTTCGTTTTTAGGTTAAAATTTTACATTGAGGAATGCATGGCTTCTATATTTTTACGCAGGTGCACGGCTCCCGTTCGTCTCACCGGTGAATGGGCAAAATAGTTTTGCCACTCTTCATCACCCATCGACGCCAAATCCTTTGCCTGCACCCTCGCTACTTTCGCCGGCATCAGCAACCGTGCATCTATCCTGCCCTTGCTCTCTCGGCTGTTCCACGGACAAGCCTCCTGGCAGGCATCGCAGCCGTACATCCTCTCACCCAGCGCCTCTTTTACTTTCGCCGGCATCCTTGCCCCTTCTCCGGCCTCTATTGTCCAGTACGCCAGACAGAGCCGCGCGTCGCAACTACCGTCCCGAAGGGCTCCCGTGGGACACGCCTCCTCACAGCGTCTGCATTTTCCGCAGTGATTGGCTATGGGTTCGTCTGTGGGCAGATCAAGCGTTGTAAGGATGCCGGCCAGGAAACAATAGGATCCTCCCTGCAGGCGCACCAGAAGACCATTCCTGCCGATCCATCCCAATCCCGCTCGTGCAGCAAAGAACCGCTCACTGACCGGTCCGCTGTCCGTGAAACACCTCTGCTCTCCCCCGTAAAAGGAAAGCGTCTCATCCAGATCCGCGAGCTTGGCTGATATGATCTTGTGGTAGTCTTCCCCCTGGGCGTAGCGAGCCATCGTGCCGCTCTCTCTCCTCGCATCCGAGCGCGGGTATTCGTAGGTGAGCATGATGATACTCTTCACCCCCGGTAGGAGCAACTGCGGATTCTCCCGCGCGCTCAGATGTCTCTCCATCCAGCTCATGTCTGCATGGCATCCCGTTTCTACCCAGTGACGCAAGCAATTTCCCTGATCGGCATCTGCGGGCGCCACACCCATTCCCGAGAACCCCAGCTGCATCGCCGCGTATTCTACTGCCTGACGAGCTGCTTTCATGTCTCTGAGGGTGTTTCCATGCGCTTGAATGGCTCCTCCAACCACTTGCGCAATCGCGTCGCTATCGGCAACGCTTTCACCACCTTCAGCCCCGCTCTGCCGATACGCTGCCTCCAGGTTCCATCCGGTCGTACGGCTGCTTTGTACGCTAAACGCTGCATATTGGCTGAGGCATCCTTACAACCCAGATTGGCGGCCTGTTTGTACAAGCGGATGGCTTTGTCAAAATCCCGTGGAGCGCCTAGTCCGCGCTCGTACATAGCCGCCAAGTTGTTGATGGCTCTCGCATCGCCGACCTCTCTGCCCAACTCGTAAATTTTCCGCGCCATGCGCAGGTTTGGTCCGTGCATTCCCAACCCGTTCATGTACATATAGCCCAGGTAAAAGAAAGTGTTGGGGGTGCGTGGGGCGGACTTTGCTACTTCGAGCAGGAGAGAGCGCGCTTGGGCGTAGTCAGGGTTGTGTCCCACACCATTGATGAGGTAGCGAGCCAGTTCCACGCGCGCCTTGGGAAATTGGGGAGAAGCCGCTTGAAGCATGAAGTGAAAAGCATCCTTGGGAGAAGCTTTACAACCGATACCTCTTTCGTAGTAGAGAGCCAAGCGGTACGTGGCCTCACTGCGTCCGGCATTCTGTTCTTCCGCTACGGGTGCAGAATTTTCCTGTCCGGTTTTCTGCTGCGCCATTTCCTTGGCCAGATCGAACGCTTTTTTGGGTTCAGGCGCTATCCCCTTGCGTTTACCTTCGTAAACATCCAGAAGCATGAGCTGAGACGGAACATGTCCCGCTGCCGCACACTTTTCCAGCATCTGCGGTACTGCACTTACGTCCCGTATCGTATGGTCTTCCAACATTGTACACGCGTGGGCGTACACGCTTTCCACATCTTCTCTTCCCGCCACGTGTCCCACGCTACGCCCCTCCCCGACTTCGACCATCACCATAGCCAAAGCCGCAGAGAGAATTGCTCCTTTTGTGAACCTTCTCACGGTTCTTGCATTCTATCACAGACACCGTGACTTGTCTAGCACGGCAAACCGAGGTAAACGCATGGGGACATGCGTTTGCTATTTACGATTTTCGATTTACGATTTACGATTTGGATGTTAGCGCGCTTGCGCGGGGAAGCGGAGCGGAAGCATTGGTGATGGGTAAAATCATGGGCGAGTGTTACGAGGAAAGCGTCCGGAATGATGCCATGCCGGATTGCCTGTTTTCTTTCATCCACAGAAACGCTTGGGGAATACGTTTGCCCTGCACGATGATTCATGGTAAACTGTGCGGCATAGCAAAGTCGCTCACAGAGCTTGTGGCAAACTCCCCTGCTTTTGCCGGGGAGATGGGGAGGTTGCGTAGCGAGGGGACGAAAGAGAGACCTGTGGTGTTTCCGGCGGTGTGTCCGGCAGCGTATTCATTTGTGGCAGCCATGGTGGCGGAGGCAGTGGATAGGGAGCGCCGAGTGTGGGTGGTGGCGGATTCATTGCCCACGCAGGAGAGAGTGGCGGCGGAGTTCCCGATATGGAGTCATTTGCCCGCTGTCATGATTCCGGAACAGGATTGGAACATCAATCGCAGTGTAGCGGATCCCGACAGCACGGCTGAGCGACTTGAGGCGCTGTATCGAGTGACCCGCGGAGCAAGGGAGGAATGCCGAGTTGCCCTCGTGACAGCCGCCGGTTTGCAAGAATCCGTACCAAGATTTGAAGAACATGAGGCAAGAGTCCTCCGATTGCACTGTGGGATGCGAAGTTTGCCGCCTGAAAAGTTGATTGAGCGACTTAAAAAAAGTGGTTTTGAAAGAACGGATCAGGTAACCTCACGCAACCAGTGGAGTATGCGTGGAGGCATCATGGATGTGTTTCCCTTGCAAACCGCGTGGCCCCTGCGTATTGAATATTTCGGCGATGAGGTGGAAAGCATCCGTGCTTTTGACGTGGATTCCCAACTTTCTTTTCGTAAGCTGGACACCGTCGATCTGATGTTGGAGGAACCAAAATCAGAAATGACCCTGCGTGATCTCATCTCCGAACGAGATTGCGTTGTAAGCCTGCCTGGATGCGGAGTGCCGGGTGACGTTCTTTTATACGAAACCCCTCCTGACGCCGATGGTTCCCTCATCACAGCCGAACGTCCGGCAGATTCGGATGCCCTCTCTCTCTTTCCGACACCGTTGGGGTCCTTTGACACCGGTGATTTCGTGATGCAGGAAGCGAGAAGACAGTACGCGCGCGCTTCCCTGCAACAACGTCGAAAGGAAAAGTGGAGATTGGTCATGTACTTCGCTCATGAAAGCGAAAAGAAGAGATTTGAGGAGATATGTGCCGGTGATACCGCATGGGATGCGGTGCAAGCGAGAATAGGGGCTTTACCTTTTGGCTTCACCGTACCATCCGCGAAGTTGGCTGTGTTGAGCGCGGCTGAAATTTTCGGACGCCATCTGTCGCCGAGAGTCCAACGACGAAGGGCAAGAGAAGAGCGTATCCGAGCGTCCCAATCCCAAACCCCTCTCCACGAAATTCAGCCCGGAGACCTCGTTGTCCACGCCGCTCACGGCATCGGTTCATTCATTGGCATCGTGCGCCATGAGGAAACAGGAGAGGAAGAACTGCACATCCGGTACGCCGGGGGTGTGTTACTGCGGATTCCACTCAGTCAATCCTACCTTGTCTCAAAATATGTCGGACTCGGCACAAAGACCCCGGAACTCAATAAACTCGGAGATTCGAGATGGAAGAGAGCTTGTCGGGCGGCGCAAAACGCCGTGGCCGATTATGCAGCTCAGTTACTGGAAGTACAGGCTCAGCGCGAAAGCAACAAAGCTGAGCCCCATCCTCCGGATTCTTCGTGGATGTGGCAATTTGAGGCCTCCTTCCCCTTCCGCGAAACGCCGGATCAACTCACCGCCATTCGCGCCACCAAGGAAGACATGGAATCCACTCGCCCCATGGATCGCCTCATCTGCGGCGACGTGGGGTTCGGTAAAACGGAGGTGGCTCTGCGCGCGGCATTCAAGTGTGTGACCGGTGGACGACAGGCGGCTCTCCTCGCACCCACGACCGTGTTGGCCAACCAGCACTATCACACCTTTCGCGAGCGGATGAGTGAGTATCCCATCCGCATTGAGATGCTCAGTCGATTCACTCCCACCAAGCGCGTCAAAGACATCTTGACAGGTATTCAGAACGGGGATGTGGACATCGTCATCGGCACCCATCGACTGCTCTCCAAAGACGTCAGCTTTCACAATCTCGGTCTCGTTGTCATTGACGAGGAACAACGCTTCGGCGTACGCCACAAGGAGCAATTTAAGCGTTCCTTCCGTATGGTGGATATGCTGACTCTCTCCGCCACTCCCATACCGCGTACTCTCTACGTGGCTCTCATGGGCGCACGCGACATGAGCACGATCAACACACCGCCACCCAATCGTCTGTCGGTCCAGACGATCGTGTGTCCCTACAACGAAGAGGTCATCGCGCAAGCTATCGAACGGGAACTGGCTCGGAAGGGACAGATATTTTTCCTGCACAACCGAGTGCAAGGCATTGAGTCCATGGCATTGATCTTACAAAAACTTGCCCCAAAAGCACGTATTGCCATTGCCCATGGTCAGATGGACAAAATGGATTTGGAGTGCATTATGCGCGACTTTGTTGATGGCAAGACAGATATTCTTCTCTCGACCACTATCATTGAAAGCGGCATCGACATCCCGAATGCCAATACCATCATCATTAATCGCGCCGACCGGTTCGGTCTGGCCGACCTTTACCAATTACGCGGCCGGGTTGGGCGCAGTAATCAAAAGGCATACGCTTACCTCTTGTTGCCGGAGGAAGCTCTATGCACGGGAGATGCCCGTCGAAGAGTGTCGGCTATCCGTCAATACACGGAACTGGGCAGCGGTTTTAAAATCGCCATGCGTGATTTGGAAATACGCGGCGCAGGAAACTTGCTGGGTACTCAGCAGAGCGGACACATCGCTGCAATCGGCTTTGAACTGTACTGCCAACTTTTACGGCAGAGCATTGATTCTCTGCGTGGGGTTGCTCCCACGAGACGTCCGGATGTTCAAGTGAAGGCAGATTTTCTTTGTTTGAGCGAATCGATCTACACCACTCAGACGCAGAACTTCTTTCAGGCCGGCGCATTTATACCCTCATCATACGTACCTTCCACACGCGGGCGCATGGAAGGCTACACCCTTCTGGCGCAGGCGAATTCTGCGGAATCACTTGATGAACTTTCTCGTCAATGGACGGATCGTTACGGGTCGTTGCCCCAGGAAGCGCGCAATTTACTTCTGTTGCAACGTATCAAGATATGCGCTGCCGCTCATCAAATTTCATCGGTGGAAGTCCGGGGCTCCAGACTCATGTTAACCCGCAACGGTGATTTTATCTTATTCAACCGCCGCTTTCCTCACCTTAAACAGAAGAAACCGGAGGAAAAATTGATTGAGATCATCCGCCTACTCTCCGAGATCTGAGGACTCAATCAACCCGCGCAAGACTACGTCGTTGCCGTAGCGTTCACTTTCTACGCCGACGAGACGTTGTTCCGAATCCAAGTAATTTCCGGGCAGCACATATTCATCACCCCCGCTCAGGAAGGGTGAAAAAATTTGCACCCATTCATTCACATAACCACCTTCCAAAAACTTGCGTAATAAATGACCACCACATT
>CANPXA010000075.1 GCA_947585525.1 uncultured Akkermansia sp.
ACTTCTGCCGGAAGAACGGAGAGGAGGCGTTTGTGGAGGGTCTCCGCGGCGAAGGATGCCATGTCCTCTTGCGTCGAGCGAACCGTGAGCACAGCCATGTGGGTGAAAGGAGGAAAGGCAAATTTTTCTCTCAGTCCGAGTTCGTTCTCCACGAACCCATCCGTGTCGTGTCGTCGCGCAAATTGGATAGCCGCCGCCTGGGGAGAGTATGTCTGAATGATAACCTCCCCGTCAACCTCACCTCGGCCTGCACGACCCGCTACTTGGGTAAGAAGCTGGAAAGTGCGCTCCGCCGCACGCGGATCGGGCACATTGAGTCCGAGATCCGCATTGAGCACTCCTACCAAGGTCACCCGCGGAAAGTCCAGTCCCTTGGAAATCATTTGCGTGCCCAGCAAGATATCAATTCGGTGCGTACGGAAACTCTCCAAAATGTCACGCAAGGCATTCTTGCGCGTCGTCACGTCGGCATCCACCCGCTGAATGCGCGCCCTCGGAAAACAACGCATGAGGATCTGCTCCACTTTCTGCGTACCGTACCCCTCCAGCAGAATGGCCTTGCTGCCGCACTCCGGACACGTACAGGGAGCCACCGCACGATACCCGCAAATATGGCACACGAGGCGATTCTCCGTGAGGTGGTAGGTGAGCGGCAGAGCGCAATGCTCACAGGTCACCACATACCCGCAGTCCGGACACTGCAGAGCTCGAGCAAATCCCCTCCGATTCAACAAGAGGATCACTTGCTCCTTCTTCTCAAGACGATCCTCGATGGCAACTCTCAACCGCTCCGAAAGCACTCCCATGTATCTCTTGTCCTTCGCCTCCGTACGCATATCCAACACGCGGGTGAGAGGCAACCTCTGCCCATCAGCTCTCTTTTCCATACGCACAAGGTTGTACTTACCGGTGCTCACATTGTGCAGGGATTCCAACGACGGTGTAGCGGAACCCAAAATGATGGAAGCTCCCTCCATACGAGCGCGCAGCACAGCGAGGTCACGCCCGTGATAACGCGGAGCGCTTTCCTGTTTGTACGAGGAGTCATGCTCTTCATCCACAATGATGAGTCCCAAATTGCGAACGGGTGCAAAAAGAGCGGAGCGAGGTCCGATGGCGATGCGCGCCTGCCCGCGGTGGATGGCATGCCACTCGTCATACCTCTCTCCATCGCTCAGAGCGCTGTGCAGGATAGCCACGGCGCCGGGATGCTGTGCAAAACGGCTCTTAAATCGTTCCACCGTCTGCGGTGTGAGGGAAATCTCAGGCACGAGAATAAGCACGCCCTGCCCCTGCTCCATGACGTGCGCCGCCGCCTGAAGATACACCTCTGTTTTGCCGGAACCCGTTACCCCTTGCAACAGGACGGGACGCGTATCCTTTGCTTTTTTTGCCTCAAGAATAACATGGAGAGCGTGCTCCTGCTCGGGATTGAGCGGCAGAGGACTCGTGGGGGCAAATTGCTCCTTGGCCGTGGGATCTCGGTGGACAGCTTCCTCGCCTATGCTTACGAGCTGCCTCTTTTCCAGGGCTCTGCAAGCAGCCAGAGCG
Source organism: uncultured Akkermansia sp. (assembly GCA_947585525.1). GTDB lineage: Bacteria > Verrucomicrobiota > Verrucomicrobiia > Verrucomicrobiales > Akkermansiaceae > Akkermansia. The sequence continues at coordinate 1,552 of CANPXA010000075.1, forward strand.
GAAGTGCCTCCTATGTCGGACAGAGGCTCCTTACCCTCGTCTCCGGCCATCAGATACCGGAGAACGCTGGCCTGCCGCGGAGCTCGGCGACTGATCTTGTTGAGCTCATCATCACTCGGTCTTCTCACAAGGGAAACGACCTTACGCGTCTTCTCCTCGTGTCGCTCACTGCGCACCGGCTCCGGGACGATACAGCGCACCATCTGTTCCACCGGTACGGCATAATACGCCGCCGCCCACTCCGCCAAATCCATCAACACACTCGAAACAACCGGAACGTCCTCCAGTGCACGCAGGATGGGCTTCATCCGGTGCCGAAGCTGCTCCGACTGCTCCACAATCCTCACGACAGTTCCGGTCGTCGTCCTGTTGCGCAAGGGGATCTCAACCCTCCATCCTCGCTGCACCTCCATGCCTTCCGGTACGACATAGTCGAGCAGCATATCGCTCAAACCATCCACCAAAACACGCGCCGCACGTGCCCCTTTTGCTTCATTGAAAAAATCCTGCATGGGTCGGCTGGAACTCTCTTGTTGCACGCGCCGCCACGCCCCCCCGACTCACTCCTCGACCTCGTCGTTGGAAAGAATACGCACCACCACTCTCACCCCACGCTTTTCACCGGCAGCCTTCGCCAGAGAACGTATCGCAGATGCCATCATCCCATTGCGTCCGATCAGCACCGGTACGTCCTCTCGGTCAACCACGAGACGGAAACGCACCATGTCATAATCTTTTGCCTGAGCCACACGCAACTGAGCCTTCTCCGGGTGCTTGAGGAGAGGCGATGTCACGGTGAGGAGATACTTCCCAATGGTTTCGACGAGCTGTTGCATGACCTTGGCTTGTTCGGGCTAGCTGTTGCCCCATCCTAGCTCCTGACGCCTGCTTTGTCAAGCAGCAATGCTGTACAGCCGGGGCAAACGCACACGTGTCCCAAGAAAAACGCGATCCCAACACACAGTTATCGGCAGGTGATGAAACATAACCCATTGGTTATGGACGATGGTCGATGGACGATGTGGAGAATTCGCGCGCTACGCGCGGGGTGTGCGGAGCGAAAGTGAAGGTGGAAGGAGAAAACTCCTCCATGTCCAAATCTTTTTTGAGGAATATCGAATTATTTTGATGAGATAGTGAATATATTGCCGACTTTTGGAATTACTTTGTGGGGTCATTCCACAAAATTATATAAAGAGCGACTTCTTGGCACCTTTTTTGTGTCAAGAAACTGTTGCATTTAATCTTGCAATCGACAGTTCATTCAATAAAATACGCAACGAACCCTAAAATTCCCTATGAAAATGACCCTTCTTCTCTGCCTCGTTTCATCCCTCTGCCTGGCCACTGCGCAGGAGGGACAACCTGTCCCCGCGCCCAAGCAAGCCGATTGCTCGCCATCATGTAACGGATCCCACGTTGAACGCAATAAAACTGCCATGAAGAAGTTCGAGCAGATGATCAACACATGTGATGACGCTCTGGCCGATGAGCTGGTAGCAGATGATGCTCCTTTCTTTACCCCGGCTTCTGAGGAGCCGTTGTACGGTGGCTCGGGTTACCTCTCCGTGGTGCGTTGGATGCGTTCCGGTTTTTCAGATGTGCAGTGGCATCTGGAAGAAATGGTGGCAGAGGGTAATATTGTCGCCGTCCGATGGACTCTCACCGGTACGCACGACGGCACCTTTCTCAATATTCCACCCACCGGGAAGAAGATTTCCTGTTCCATCATGAACTTTTATACTTTCAATGACGAAGGAAAAATAGTCAACGATCTCGCTGCCGAGGGCATGATCGGTATTCTGCGAGGAATTGGAGCCATTCACTAACTCTTCCCCACCCACCCCTCCCGACTACTCGTCACCTCACGATCTGCACTCCCCGCGGCATGCCATGGGTGGGGGCATATTACGCATCCGCGGCAAGTTTGAATCCAAACGTGTCCCAATAAAATTTTCTCCGGGCTTATTCAACCCATTCCCCATGCGTTTCCTCTGGATGAAGGAAGTAGCGGAAAGACAGCGAACCATTGACGATTCAGAAAAGCGATAAGCTCGGCATGGCACCATTCCGGACGCTTTCTAGCCAACAACTCACCTTGTCCCCAAAATTCCGCTGTGCTTTCGCTTTGACGCTTCGGTACCGCACTACCTCAGCGCCCTGCGGGCAAAAGCTGCGCTCTTGTCCAATCGTCCTGCCCGCCCGCTTCGCGTGCACCCTGTACGGGGCCGTCGGACGCTTTGCCTCCCCGCGCGTAGCGCGCTATCATCCAAATCGTACATCGTCCATCGTACATCGTCCATAATCAACGGCTTATGTTGCATCACTCACTGATAACCTCCTGTTGGGATCGCGTTTTTCTTGGGACACGTGTGGTTTGAATCAATCATACCACCCAAAAAGACCGTGCCCTTGATCAAGAGATCGCAACGAGATCAGTTCATCCGGCGAAAGGGAAAAATCAAAGATGTCGATGTTCTCTCGCATACGGTTTTTATGACCGGACTTCGGAAGGGGGCAGATTCCACACTGAACGAGGAAGCGGAGGGCAACCTGCGCCGGCGTTTTACCGTATGCTGCGCCGATGTCAGCGAGTAGAGGATGGGTAAAAATGTCGCATCGCCCGCACGCGAGAGGAGACCACGCTTGGGGGACAATGCCGAGTTGATGATAACGACGCACGAGTTCCGTCTGCTGACGGAAGGGATGCAACTCTTGCTGAATCACCTGCGGCGGGATGTCTCCGCACCTCAGGATGTTCTCAAAATCCTCACCGTAAAAATTGCTCAGACCGATCGCGCGCACCTCCCCGCGAGCCACACATTGCTCCATCTCTCTCCAAATCTTCTCGTCCTGCCCCATCGGCCAGTGAATGAGCAACAGGTCGAGATAATCCACCCCCAGCTTGTGCATCGATTCCGCAACACTTCGCCGCACGTGCCGTCCGCTCTGCAGCTTCGTGACGAGAAAGATCTCACTGCGCGCCACACCGCTCTCCACTATACCACGTCCTACCTCCGTCTCGTTGCCGTACCATTGCGCCGTGTCGATCATGCGGTAGCCGCAGTCCAGTGCGTCGCGCACACTGCGCTCCACCTGATCCGGCGGTATGCTGTACGTGCCGAATCCGAGCGGCGGCATGATGACACCGTTGTTGAGGGTGTAGGGTTTCATGATGAAAAATCGTACGCAATGATATTAGCACATGATCCGCAACTAAGCGATCCTGAAAACTCCGTCTTGCTTTTTTGTTGGGAATGCGATATGCTCCACCACGGACGAGTGACCCACGCTGTTGACGTGTCGGAAATGAAGCTCCCGCAAGCACTTTTCTCGTTCCTTGCCTGAAACAAGACTATGAAAGAAAACGACGACGAGACCATTCAGCGTGTGCTGCGCGACGCGTTCGGCTTTGAGGATTTGCGAGCGGGACAGCGCGAGGTGGTTCATGCCGTGATGGAGGGACGGGACACGCTGGCCATCATGCCGACGGGCGGAGGGAAGTCGCTCTGCTATCAGCTGCCGGCCCTGTGTCGAGAGGGTGTCACCATCGTTGTTTCTCCGCTCATCGCACTGATGAAGGACCAAGTGGATGCCCTGCGCGCCAAGGGGATCCCGGCTGCCGCCGTGAACTCCGCCCTGGGTGCCGAGGAATATCGCCAAGCCATGGCTCAACTCCAACGCGGCGAACTGAAAATTCTCTACGTCGCACCCGAGCGGTTTGCGCAAGAGGGGTTCATGCGACGTCTTGCCGAAAGTCAGGTGAGCCTGCTGGCCGTTGATGAAGCGCACTGTCTGAGCCAGTGGGGACACGACTTCCGACCGGACTATTTGCGACTCGGCAGTGTACGCGAGCACATAGGGAACCCACCCCTCATCGCTCTCACCGCCACCGCCACGGAAATCGTGCGCAACGATATCATCCAGGCACTGCACCTGCGCGACCCGGCCGTCATCATCCGTGGTTTCGCACGCGACAACCTGCACTTCGGCATCACTCATTGCGAGGGACGTCGTGATAAATTCGCGCGCATCCGTTCCATCGCCAACACGTGGAAGACAGGAATCGTTTACTGCTCCACGCGCAAAAATGTCATGGCCGTCTTTGACGAGCTGCACCTCACAACCCCGGGAGTCGTCGCCTATCATGCGGGGATGACGGATGAGGAGCGACAGTTCTCGCAGAACGCCTTTATCTCCGGCAAGGCGAATATCATCGTCGCCACCAACGCCTTCGGCATGGGGATTGACCGAGCAGACGTGCGCTTCGTCGTCCACTTTGAAATTCCCGGGAGCGTAGAAGCCTATTATCAGGAGGCCGGTCGCGCCGGACGCGATGGAAAGCCCGCCTGCTGCGAGTTGCTCTTCAACCACGCGGATCTTAAAACGCAGGAGTTTTTCTTTGAAGGGAGCAACCCCTCGCTCAATCTCGTCCGCTCCCTCTACAACCTGCTCTGCTTCCAATGTTCCTCAAATGGAGGCGAAGTGCAATACAGTGCGGATGAGATGAGCTCCCTGCTGGGCAAGGATGTGAACCCCATGGCTGTCTCCACAGCGCTCTCCGTGCTCATGCACGCCGGTGCGATTGTCCGCACCGATGTGCCGGGGAAAAATGTGAAAAGCACGCGTGTACTCAACCCGGATTCCGGCTTCTCCTCGCTGAATATCGACCGCGACCAGCTGGAAGAAAAAGCGCGACGCGATCACCTCAAGATCGAAGCCATCACGCGCTACGCTTACAGTACCGGCTGCCGCCAAATGTGGATTCTCGATTACTTCGGCGAGCAGGATGCCGCTCCCTGCGGGCACTGTGACTCCTGCCTCGCCGCACCTTCCGCGGATGCGCAGGAACTCTCCGCAGCCGAGATGGATATCGTGCGCAAAGCGCTGGCCGGCGTGGCCCGCTCCTGCGCACGGCAGAGGGATGGTTCACTGCGCCCCCTGTACGGACGCGGCAAAATTATGGACATGCTGCGCGGCGCGAAAAAAGCCACGCTCAACCAGCACCTCATGGGTCTCTCCACCTACGGCATCCTCTCCCACCTCACGGAAGCCGCCATGCGCGCCCTCTTCCGCGCCATGCAGAATGCCAAGCTTCTTGAAACAAGCGGCGGCGAGATGCCTCTCATCTCCCTCTCTCCTCTGGGCGCCGAGGTGATGCGCGGTAACAAGGAGGTGCTCATGAGTTCCAAAGGATGGAGCTGCGACAAGCAGGTTCAAACCCGCAACCTCGCGGATGCCCGCAAACGCACACAAAATCTGCTGGATGCCCTCCAAGTCGGCAAGCCGGACATGGTGCTCTACCGCCACCTCAGCGCGGCACGCACCGAGCTTGCCCGCGAATACCACGTCCCGATCTTTCGCATCATGAGCAACGCCACCCTGCGCGCCCTCGCTACCTTGCGCCCCACAACAGAGGAAGCAGCCTGCCGTATCAAAGGCATCGGCGCCTGGACCCGCGACCACACGCTTTCCTCCTTCCTCGACATCATCCGCGACTACATGGATGAGTAGCCGGTCCGCTCTTCCTACGGCTGCAGTCGCTCAATGAGCCACGATCCATCTTCCTGCAAGGTGTAGAGGAAGCGGTCGTGCACCCGCCCGGGACCTCCCTGCCAAAATTCCATGGCGCGCGGGATGATTCGGTAGCCGCCCCAGAAATCCGGCAGCGGCACCTCGCCATCCGCAAATTTCCTCTTGAGTTCCTGCAGCTTCATCATGAGCAATTTTCTCGTGGAAATCACGCTGCTCTGGTGCGATACCCAAGCCCCCAGCTGCGACTCGCGCGGCCGCGTCAGAAAGTAGCGCAGGGTCTCCGCCCGCGTTATCTTCTCCACCCGTCCGTGCACGATAATCTGCCTCTCCAACGTCACCCACGGCAGTAGCATGCACACGTTCGGATTCTCCTCCATCTCCCGTGCCTTCCGGCTCGTGTAGTTCGTGAAGAAAACGTATCCTTTATCGTCGTAGTATTTGAGAAGCACCGTGCGCAGTGACGGCACACCCGCCGCCGTGCTCGTCGCCAAACTCATCGCATTGGGTTCCGCTATACCACTCTCCAACGCCTGTTTGAACCACCGATCAAATTGTTCAAACGGCGTTTCCGCCAGGTCCCGCCGATGCAGCGTCTCTTTCAAATATTCTTCTCTGAATGCCGACAAGTCCATACGTCACTCATTCTACCACATCCCGCCCCTTTTGCAACGCCGAGATTTTCTCCCCTCCATGCCCGGGAAAAGAACCGCATCGTGGTTGCATCCAAAACAGGTCCGAGATTCCTTCCTTTTGCTCTCAGCAGAGAGGGAAGACATACACACCACGCGTGCCATGTCAACACGCGTTAATTCAGACGGAACGTGATACGCGCCTTGCTGACATCGTAGGGAGATACCTCAATGCGGACCTTATCGCCAACGACGAGGCGAATGAAGCGTTTACGCATCTTGCCCGAAATGTG